>JANOQY010000089.1:0-2508 GCA_031414995.1 Betaproteobacteria bacterium | reverse complement strand
CATCTGGCGCACCAAACAGCGACGAAGCTGGTGGAAACGGCTCGCGGCATATTTATCCTTGCTGACCTTCGGCCCGCTGCTGATCGGCGCGAGTCTCACGCTGACTTCTTACGTCGTGCATTTGACGAGCAGGTTTGATCGTGTGGTGCCAATGCTTGATGACTGGTTGCTAAGACTAATTCCGTTTGCGCTCACCACGCTCGCGCTCGTACTCGCGTATCGCGCCGTGCCTAACCGCTACGTGCCGGCGCGCCATGCTCTCATCGGCGGATTATTTGCGGCGGTCTTGTTTGAGCTGGTCAAACATATGTTCGTAGCCTATGTTGTGCGCGTGCCAACTTATAGCCTGGTCTACGGTGCGTTTGCGAGTGTGCCGATTTTTCTGCTGTGGCTGTTCTGCTGCTGGATGGTGGTGCTCATTGGTGCAGAGGTGACGGCAACACTGTCGTACTTCGGATACGCATCTGCACCGCAATCGATGCGCTCCGCCAGCGGGGCAATGGCGTCAGCACGTGTGCGCGACGCAATGCAGATTGTGGATTCGCTGGCCGCAGCGCAGGTGCCGCTCGCGTTCAATGTGTTGCGATTGCGCGTGGCAATGCCGATCGAAATTACAGAAGACATCCTGCATGATTTGGTGGAAGCCAACATTGTCGCGCGTGCGCAAATGAATCGCTTCGTGCTAAGCAGCGGTCGCGAAACAATTCGAGACGAGGATATTCGTGCGGCGGTGGGTGCTGATTAATTCGCTAAGTCGTCGCCGGTCGCGGAATGACTACGATTTTTGAAACTGGAACAAATCGAACCGCGACGTGCGCTCGAGAAGAGTCGTCGCGCGTACCAACGTGACCTCATCGTGCTCGATCAACTCGAATTCCCGCAGATCGGAAAACGTGTCGGTGAGCGACAAGACCGTATCGTTATCCCATTCAGGATTTGGATTTTGCAACACCAGTGCGGGCATCGGTTTGCCGCCGCTACCAATGGTGGGCTCGATCGTGATGCTTACCGCAGCGGGAGCGAGCAGCTCAACGCCGAATTCCATTGCCTCGCCTTCGAGCGATGTCAGCCAGCGCACCACGCCGACATTCCAACTGCGTCCGCCGACGAATCGTAGCCCCACGACCTCGCCAACTGTCACGCCGACTTTGCCGCCTGATTCGCGATACAGGCGCAGTCCGTTCGCGCTTTGATTGAGTACGTGCCACGGTTCCACGCCAATCATCTGCGACATTTCGTCGCGCGGGATTTTCAGTAGCGGAATGGTATCGCCGTCGCGGATGGCTTTTGCGTCTGCTTCCGGGTCTTCCGTGGTGGCGAGCTCGGTGAAATAGGCGATGGCCTTGATGCCGCCGCAGAGCGCAATCGCAGAATCAGCGGGATTGCGTCGGAATTGTCGTTTGGGCGGATCGCCCCATAAACGAATGAGGCGCTGCTGCAAATCCGCCAGATCGTGGGTGGCGCGGCTTTTGGCGGCGGTATTGCCGCCCGCGCCGCTTTGCGCACGAACACGCTGCTGTAGTTTTTCAACCAGACGCGTCGGATCGATCAACCGCAACACTTGGCCAGCCGGTGGTATGCCCTGATTGAGCACCTTGGGCGGCTGATCACCGTCGAGTGCGACGACAAAGAATCGTTGCTGGCTCAAGCCTTCGTTGCTGGTGCGAATATCGACCAGTCCGCGATTCTGGGTTAGCACTTCTTGCACCTTGTCGACTTCTTTGAACATCAGGCGATAAGGATCGGCTAGCGCGACCATCATGGCGTCGATGTAAAGATCCTGCACGGTCGTTTTGCTGTCCGGGTCACCGATGTCGGCCAGCATGCCTTGTTCTGCCGCGTGCAGGCTTAGCGCATGTAGCTCCTGCCAGACACCGACCGGACAAGGGTGATAAGTTTTGTAGCTTTGCAGCAATTGCGACTGCAAATAAAACATCGCCCAATAAACTGCGCCGGGTAGATTTTTCTTGCTGTTGAACATGCTCAATTTGCCGGATTTCTCCATGAGCACAATCTTGTATGCAATCGCGCACTGGTCGCTCAGCTCGCGGGCGAGATCGAAGGCCTCGCGCTGACGTACCGGCAGCGGCAACGCGCTGTAGGCGTAGATTGCTTCCAATTCATCGAGCAATACCGCGACAACCGGACGGTAAACATCCACCAGCGCCGCGCGTTCGTCGCCCGGTATTTTGCCGTGGTTCAGCGTTTTGATTGTCTGCGCCACCATGTTGGCGGCTTCGAACGTTTTGGTAAGCGGCAGCGACTCAATCCAGACGCGGGCTTTTTTCGGGTTTGTCTCGATTTCCTTGGGTATTGCGCTTGTGGAAACCGGTACTGAAAGGCTTAACGCCATGTATCCCCCGTGAATTTTTGTGACGAGCTGCTGTCAATTGAAGCTAAATAGCGCAGCAACCGAAAAGCCCAGTATTATCTTTTTTTGATTTTAACAGAGACAAACATGTCCCGTATCCAGCGCTGCCGCGCACTCTATCTGCAATTTCTGTGTTT
>JANOQY010000088.1:0-3242 GCA_031414995.1 Betaproteobacteria bacterium | reverse complement strand
GTACTCACCTTGCGAGTGGTTCACCGATTGATGCGAAGCAAAGCCGCGACCGATACGACGGTAGTAGTGAGCATCATCCGTCATGAGGTTAGCGGTAGGGCAAATGTTTTTGGTGAGTACATCTTTCAACGTGAAGCCGGTAACGGTTGCCAGATGAAATGAGCGCACAGAGCCATCGCGTTCAACCAGTGACACGATCTTTTGTTTGTCCTGACCGTTGAAGTGTCCCAAGCGCTTTTTGGTTGCTTTCGCAGCAGCGGAACGATTGCTATTGCCCCAATAGGTTTCGTCGGCTTCAACGATCTTGCCGCCTGAACCCATTGGGCCGGACGCAGCGGGAACCATCGCTTCACGGATGCGATGCGCCATAAACCAAGCAGTTTTATACGTCACGCCAAGCATGCGGTGCAGTTGATGTGCGCTCATGCCTTTTTTAGAGGAACAAATCAGATGATTCGCCAGCAGCCATTTATGCAACGGAACCTTGGAGCGCTCGAACACCGTCCCGACCGTCACTGTAAATTGTGTGCGGCAATCGCCACAGAACCACAAACCAGCGCGCCCGCCTTGAATGCGTACATTGCGCTCAGTACCGCCGCAATGCGGGCACTCAGCGCCATTCGGCCAACGAGTGGCCTCAAGGTGTTCGCGGGCAGCTTCTTCAGATTGAAAACGGGGTTCGGTAAGCATGGTGTTTCTCCTAATGAGACACCAGTATGCCGAACCAATCTGCGTTTGTCAAGTACATAACTCCGGGAAAACGTCTGGAGAGTAGCGTCGAATGGCGTTCTACGTTGTTTATGCATGGTCCAGCCTCTCCCACCTCGCGCATAGCGCTCGGATTCGCGCGGCACGGCGCATGCGCCGCGCAACCCCGCGCTCATCCACTGTTCCTCAACCCCGCTGCCAATCCGTTGATCGTCAGATGAATCGCCCGCTTGGTTTTCTCATCCACCTGCCCGGCGCGATACCGCTGAAGTAAATCAATTTGCAGATGGTTAAGCGGATCCAAATACGGGAAGCGATTGCGGATGCTGCGCGCAAGTGCGGGGTTGTCTTCGAGAAACGCGGTGGCACCGGTAATGGCGCGCAGCATGTCGACGGTGCGCTGCCACTCTGCCTTGATGGTCGTGAAAATGCGTTCGCGCAATGCGGCATCCGGCACCAGCTCGATGTAGCGTGCTGCAATTGTCAGATCGGTTTTGGCGAGCACCATATCCATGTTGGCGAGTACCGTGCGGAAGAATGGCCAGTCGGCGTACATCTCGCGTAAATCGACCAGTGCGGCGTCGCGGCCTTGCGGCGCAGTATGCAGCCACTTTTGCAACGCGCTGCCGAAGCCGTACCAGCCGGGAATCGACAGGCGGCATTGGCTCCAGCTAAACACCCACGGGATGGCACGCAGGTCAGCGATGGCTTGTGAGGCTTTTCGCGATGCAGGGCGGCTGCCGATATTGAGGCCGGCGATTTCGCCGACGGGTGTGGCACTGCGAAAAAAATCGACGAAGCCGGGTGTGTCGTAAACCAATTCACGATACGCAGCACACGCGCTCGTCGAGAGTTGATGCATGACTTCCCACCAGTGCGGCTTGTCCTGGCGCGCATTGGCGGGGAAGTTCGACAGCATCGCCGCTGAAATCAGCGTTTCGAAATTGCGCCGCCCGAGTTCGGTGTCGGAATATTTCGCGGCAATCACTTCGCCTTGCTCGGTGATACGCAAGCCCGAAGTCGAACAGCCATCCGGCTGCGCGAGAATGGCTTCAAATGTGGGCCCGCCGCCACGTCCCACCGTACCGCCGCGACCATGGAACATGCGCAGCCGTACATTCGCCTCAACGGCCAGATCGACTAACCCTTTCTGCGCGCAATAGAGCTCCCAGTTCGCTGTCAGGTATCCGCCGTCCTTGTTGCTGTCCGAATAGCCGAGCATGATTTCCTGCAAACCGTCACGACTATCCAGCCACGTGCGATACAGGGGCAGCGCAAATGCGGCGCGCATGATGCCCGGAGCGGCTTGCAGATCGGTAATGGTTTCGAATAGCGGCACAATCGAAACATTGAGTTGCGGGCGGCCCTCGCGTGATGGCAGTGAGCCGGTCTCTTTCAGCAGCAATCCCACTTCGAGTAAATCGCTTACCGACTGTGCCTTGGAAATAATTGCGTTCGGCACAGCGTCGCTGCCGAAGCGGGCGTTGACACCGGCAGCAGCCTGAAACACGTTTAGTTCTCCGACCGAGACCTCGCTGTATTCCTCGCCCGCAATGCGCAGTGAGCGTGGGTTGGCGAGCTCGCGTAGCAGCACGTCCACGCGGGCTGCTTCATCGAGTTGCAGGTAGTTGGGGCAAACTGCTGCCTTGGCGAGCAACTCGTCCACCACCACTTCATGCACATCGGCGTTCTGCCTGAGGTCAATGGAAGCCAGATGAAAACCAAAGATGTCGACTGCGTAGCGCAACTGCGCCAGCCGTCCCGCAGCCAATTCCCCACTCGCATGGCCCACGAGTGAGGCAGCCACGACATCGAGATCTTCACGAAACTCGCGCGGGCTCGCATACGCTTGCAACGTGACCTCAGGCTTGCGAATTGGCTGCGCACCGGCGAGGGCCACCATCGTCGCGGCGAGGCGCGCATACACGCCGATCAACGCCTGACGATAAGGCTCGTCCTGGCGATGCGCCGAACCATCACCGGATTTCTGTGCCAGCGCCATCAGTGCCTCGCTCGGCGCGACCAGGCGGCTCGACATCGACAGCTCGGCTCCCAGATGATGCACCTCAAAGAGGTAGTGCTCGAATGCAACCGTCGCCTGTCGGCGTATTGCGCCTTCGAGCGATTCCGCCGTCACAAACGGATTGCCGTCGCGGTCGCCGCCTATCCACGAACCCATTCGGAAAAAGGTGGGCACGCGCTCGCGTCCGCCAAGTGCTATTTCAATATCGATATAAATCTTCGGCAATTCAGACAGGAACGTGTATCGATAAAAGCTCAAACCGTTTTCGATTTCATCGATCACACGCAGGCGCGACAAGCGCAGCATGGCCGTTTGCCAGAGCTGCAGGATCGATCTTTTCAGTCCGCCTTCCGATTCGGCACGCTCCTCGGGCAGCAAATCCGGACGTTCCAGCTGGATCATCAAACGTGCGATCTCACGTTCGCAGTCGAGCACCGATTTCCGCTGCACCTCGGTCGGGTGTGCAGTCAGCACGGGACTGACGAGTGCTGTGCGCAGCCACGCGTGGATA
>JANOQY010000087.1:0-4522 GCA_031414995.1 Betaproteobacteria bacterium | reverse complement strand
TGGCGTTTGATCTTACAAATGCGAAGGCTACACACGGCCATAAACATCCTGAAACCTGACAATATCATCTTCGCCCAGATACTCGCCGCTCTGAACTTCAATCATCACCAGATTCACGACGCCCGGATTTTCCAATCGATGCTTGTGACCAGCCGGGATGTAGGTTGATTCGTTCGTGGCGATCAACAGATCAAGTTCTCCGTTAACGACCTTTGCCATTCCACTGACGACAATCCAATGTTCGCTGCGGTGATGATGCATCTGCAATGACAGTGAAGCGCCCGGCTTGACTTCGATCCGTTTAATCTTGAAGCGACTGCCTTCTTCCAGCACCGTATACGTACCCCAAGGACGGTGTACTGTCCGATGCAGTTTGTGGGTTTCGTGGCCTTGTGCTTTCAGTTTCGCGTAAACGTGTTTTACGTCTTGCGCACGGGCGCGGTCTGCAACCAACAGCGCATCCGGGGTATCAATGATCACCAGATTCTTGAGTCCGACTGCGCCCACCATGCGCTCTTTACTCTGAATGTAGCAATTGGCCACATCGTGCAGCAGCGCCTGCCCATCGACGCGGTTGCCATTTTCGTCCGGGGCCGAAAGCTCACCAATAGCATCCCACGATCCAATATCGCTCCAGCCGATACTGCATGGCACGACTGCGGCGCGATCAGTTTTTTCCATGACGGCGTAGTCGATCGAGATGTCCGGCGCGGTTGTAAAGTCGCCTGCATTCAATTCAAGCTGCGCAAAGCCTTCACCCTTTGCCTCGGTAGAACTGGCAAGGCAGACTTTCACGGATGCGAGCACATCCGGGCAGTGCTTTTCCATCTCGGCCAGCATCGTGCCTGCGGCAAAACAGAACATCCCCGAGTTCCACAGGAATCGGCCCGATGCCAAATATTGCGCCGCCACTTCAGCGGAGGGCTTTTCCACAAATTTAACAACCTTATTGCCGTCGGCCTCAATGTATCCATATCCCGTTTCGGGTGTCGTCGGCTGAATGCCGAACGCGACGATCTTGCCCGCTGCGGCAAGCGCGGTGGCTTGTTTGACCGCGTTCGCAAATGCGGCTTGGTCGGCAATTAAATGATCGGCGGCGAGAATGAGCAAAATGGCATCAGGACCATGTGCTTTGGCGACCTGAAGCGCTGCCGCAGCGACAGCAGGCGCGGTATTGCGCCCAAAGGGCTCCAGAATATAGGAGAGCTGACACTTAGTCGCATTAACAGGCCGGTATTCGTCTTGCGTTTTGAAAAACAGATCGCGGTTAGTGACAGTCATCACTTCAGCGACATTTTCCAGCACGGCACCGCGAATAAATGCTTTTTGAAGCAGGCTTTGGTTATCCTGCAGACGAATAAAAGGCTTGGGGTGTTGCTCGCGTGAAACAGGCCACAGACGTGAGCCTGAGCCGCCGCAAAGAATTGTTGGAATTAGTTTCATCGTTCTGTAAGGAGTTGCAATATTGGCGCGTTGATCGAGGCCTTGACGTGAAAGCCCATCGCATTACGCACATCGAAGTTATGTGCAGGCCAATTTTACCCCATCGTGATAGCCAAAATGCTTTCTGACACTTGATGAAAAACGGGGGCTGGCGAAAATCGTGTAGGACGAAGATGATCAATTCTATCCACGAAAACAAGCGACTAGTAACGTCGCCTAAAAGCTCGCCTTGATAAAATCAGTCTTATACTTGCCACAGTTTCTTATGACGCAATTTGTCAGAAATTCATCCAGAATGAATACGCCACGCGCAAGATAAGCATTACCTTTTCTGAATTGAAAGCACGTCTTGACCCTCATCACCCCCGCCAGCGTACTGCAGCGATTGTCCGTCGAAGCGCTATGCGAGACGGCCGATAGCTACTATCGCGCGGTGACTGATCCCACCGAGCAGATGGGCAAGCCATTTTCAAATGCGCTTGATGCGCCGGCTATGTTGATGAATCTTGGTCAGCTTTTATCCGGCTTGCATTTAACAAAGTCGATGAGCGTGCTCGATTTTGCTGCGGGGACGTGCTGGTTATCGCGCTTTCTCAATCAGATGCAATGCGTGACTATTTCTGTTGATGCCTCACAAGCCGCGCTGGCGATTGGCCGACGGCTTTTTGATGAGCATCCGATCGTCGGGAAGTCCATTGCGCCACCGACTTTTCTGCACTTCAATGGTCGGCATATCGATCTGCCGGATGGCTCCGTGGATCGGATCGTTTGCTTTGATGCGTTTCACCACATTCCGAACCAGCGCGAGATACTCGCCGAGCTGGTGCGGGTGCTAAAGCCCGGTGGTATTGCCGGATTCAGCGAGCCGGGCCGCTATCACTCGCAAACGCCGGCCTCCCAGCATGAAATGGCCAATTTTGATGTGCTAGAGAACGACCTCATTCTGGAAGACGTTGTGGCGCTGGCTTATGACGTCGGCTTTAGTGATTTCAGTTGTAAGCTTGGTTGCAGTGGTGAATTGTCGCTGGACGAATACAAAGCCGTGATTGGTCTTGAAGCCTCGGGCGAGCTATCGCTTCGCATGCTTGATAACGTCACGAACACGATGACAAATAAGGCTGTATTTTTTCTGCACAAAGGCGCTCGGCAGCTCGACAGTCGCGGGGTTCAGGGGCTGGCTTGCGAGATCAACCCAGAATCGCGCGCAATCAATGTGAATGCGGGTGAGGACTTCACGCTCAATTGCGTTGTGCGCAATACCGGCCAAGCACGCTGGCTGCACCATAACCCGCACTTGGTGGGTGAAGTGCAAGTCGGTGTGCATCTTTACGATGCAGAAGGCATTTTATTGAATCTGGACTTTGGGCGGTCGCGTCTGGCCAAGGATGTGGATCCCAATGAGGAGACGCTTTGTCAGTTGCGTCTGCGCATCGACAAGCCGGGTCGTTATCGGTTGGCAATCGACATGGTGTCGGAGTACGTTTGCTGGTTCGAGAACTTGGGGCTGAAGCCAGCGAATGTCGATGTTGTCGTCAATTGAAGCAACTATTGGCAGTACCGAATTGATGCGCGAAAATAAGCTAAACACTAGCATTGGCGGGTCTCTACAAGGTATTTTTGCCTGTAACCCACGCCAATACTAGGGTTTGCTAACAATTCTCTACTACAGAGGCGGCGGTTAAACATGTTGAAAATTTCGAATTGCGTCGTTCCCGCGACGGCGGGAATCCAGTGGCGTGCGTCGAAATGTCACTGGCTCCCCGCCTTCGCGGGGACGACGAATTCAACATATTTAATCGCCAGATCAACAGAATGCCCAAACGATTCCTCCTCCTGCAAGGCGTAAGCAGTCCATTCTTTGCGCGGCTTGCTGATCGCTTGATTGCGGACGGCCATGAGGCATGGAAAGTAAATTTCAATGGCGGAGACGCCGCATATTGGTTTCCACACAAGGCCTGGCATTTTCGCGGCAAGGTTTGCGAACTATCCGAATGGCTCACGCCGAAATTTGAAGCGCACGGCTTTACCGATGTGGTGTTATTCGGGGATCGTCGGCCACTCCATGTAGCGGCAATCGCGTGCGCAAAACGCCTCGGCGCCACAGTGCATGTTTTCGAGGAAGGTTATTTTCGACCGAACTGGGTGACGCTGGAGCGGGGCGGCGTAAATAGATACTCCGCGTTGCCACGCGATCCGGATTGGTACCGCAAACACGCTTTGAGCGTTCCGGAACATGCGCATCAATCTGTACACACCCCACTGTCAGTTCGCGCGGCGCACGACATCGCTTATCATTTGGCCAATATTGGCAATGTCATCGGCTATCCAGGCTATCGAACTCATCGGCCATTCAATGCAGCCGTGGAATACGCAGGCCTAGCACGTCGGTTTGCAACGCTCAGACTTCACGAGCGTCAGGACAAAATAGTTTGCGACCGGCTCGTGAATGATAGAACCCCATTTTTCCTGTTGCCGTTACAGCTCGATAGCGACGCACAAATTCGCGAATTCTCGACGTTCGCCGGTATGACTGAGGTGATCGAGACAGTGGTGAAATCGTTCGCCCGCGCGGCTCCAGCGGCAGCGCAGCTACTAATCAAAAATCATCCGCTCGATACCGGTTTTGTCGAGTACCCGGCTGTGATCAAACGCCTAACGAAGGAGTGCGGTATCAACGACCGCGTGCACTTCATCGAGACCGGCGACGCGAACCCGCTCCTGCAACATGCGCAAGGCGTAGTGCTGGTGAACAGCACCGTGGGTACCGCCGCGCTGGAAGCGGGGCGACCCGTAAAAACGCTCGCCGATCCGATTTACAATCTGCCGGGACTAACCTTTCAGGGAGAGCTCGATGATTTTTGGAGTCATGGTGCAGCACCCGAGCCGCAATTGATGCTCGCGTTTCGTAAAATGGTCATGCACGGCACGCTCGTTAACGGCGGTTTCTATACAAGCGAAAGCATGGACATGGCAGCGCAGGGCGCACTTGGATTGTTGACGGCAGCGAAATCACCTATCGAGGAATTGTTGTGAGCGGTACCGATGTAATTCGGTGCGTATTGATTACCGGTGCTACCGG
>JANOQY010000086.1:0-2923 GCA_031414995.1 Betaproteobacteria bacterium | reverse complement strand
GCGCGCGCCGACAAGCCCATGCGCTGAATCGCCGTTTTCAGCAGCGCTTCGCTGGCTTCATTGGGTTTGCATTGCACGTCGATATCTTTGGGTGAAAGTTTCGCGTTGGGTTTGCCCTGCCGCTGAAGCTGGGCAGCATATGCTGTATTTACGCGCCGCCGAATGACGTCACTCGCCTCACCATTGCCGGCTTTGACCAATTCCAGATGCGGCAGCGCGGGCACTTCAATCTGGAGATCAATTCGATCCAGCAGCGGACCGGAAATTTTGTTGCGGTAGCGCGCGACCTGATCCGGCGTGCAGCGGCATTTATTCATGTAGTGCCCAAGGTAGCCACAGGGGCAGGGATTCATCGCCGCGATCAACTGAAATTCGGCGGGAAAATCCGCCTGCCTTGCCGCGCGGGAAATCGTGATGCGCCCCGATTCCAACGGCTCACGCAATACCTCAAGCACGCTGCGATCAAATTCGGGCAATTCATCGAGAAACAAAACGCCCTGATGCGCGAGCGAAATTTCACCCGGCTTCGGATTGCCGCCGCCCCCAACCAGGGCCACACCGCTCGCGGTATGGTGCGGCGAACGAAAGTTGCGACGCTTCCATTGCGACACCTTGAAGCCGCCACTCGCGAGGCTTTGCACTGCAGCCGCTTCGAGCGCCTCGGCATCTGTCATCTCGGGCAAAATACCCGCGAACCGCGAGGCCAGCATGGTTTTGCCCGTGCCCGGCGGGCCGATCATCAACACACTGTGTCGCCCTGCCGCGGCAATTTCCAGCGCACGTTTGGCATGCGCTTGACCTTTAACTTCCGCCATGTCTGGATAGTGCCCTGCACTCAAACCCAACTCAACGGGTGGAACGTAAGGGGCAATCGTGTCGGTGCCGGCAAGGTGTGCGCAGACTTGTAGCAGGCTTTTCGCACCCAGTACGGTTGCGTCAGTAACGAGTGCCGCTTCACTGGCCGACGTCAGGGGCAAAATAAACGCGCGGCCATCGCCGTGTGCTTTGAAGGTCATCGCAAGTGCGCCGCGAATGGGCCGCAGATCGCCGGTCAGCGCCAGTTCACCCGCGAACTCGTAGTGCTTTAGTTTTTCGCCAGGAATCTGGCCGCTTGCCACCAAAATACCAATAGCAATCGGCAAATCAAAGCGACCGCTTTCCTTGGGTAAATCGGCTGGTGCCAGATTGACGGTGATGCGTCGCGCCGGAAATTCAAAACGGGCATTGAGTAACGCCGCGCGCACGCGATCCTTGCTTTCCTTTACCTCGGCTTCAGGCAGTCCGACGATGGTGAAATTTGGCAAGCCATTGGCAAGATGTACTTCTACAGTGACCAGCGGCGCTTCCATGCCAGTGAGCGCGCGGGAATAAAGTACTGCAAGCGACATTTATTTGGGCCGCTCGGCTTCTTTATGCCGTACTTGTTCTTTATGCTGCACTTGTTCCAGGTGCGCAATTTTGCTTTCCAGCTCTTTCAGTTTCGCGCCCGCCCGCTCAAGCAACGCCACTTGCACCTCGTATTCTTCACGCGTCACCAAACCTTGTTTGGCGAGTTGTGAGATGAAATGCTGGCGCGCGTTTTTCTCCATTTCGCTGATCGGAGAATTTTTGATCATCGAATCGAGCTTGGCAGCGAACTTGCTCAGCACGTCGAGTGCGGGTTTGGTCGCGTCTTGCGCGGAAAATTCTTTAGTCACAGGGATCGGCGAGTTGGGAAACGCGAAAAGCGTTTTGATTGCACATTCTAACCGAGCCGCTTCCAGAACACTTTTGGATACGGCGCATCGGAGTAGTGCGCGGCGCTAAAGCCGCGCATTATTTTGGTGCGCTAAATTGGTGCGTTGCAGCAATTAGCCAAAGAATCAGTGAGTTACGCCTGTCACAAGAATGGCATGCAACCTGCTAATAAGACCCTGAAGCAATTTTCCATCACTACCTCAGAGGTCCTGCAATGAAAAAAGTCGTTAGACAATTGGTTCCCGCAACGTTGGCTGGATTGCTATCTGCATCGTTTGTCGCCACGCAAGCATTTGCTCAGGCCGCGCCTGCCCCTGCTGCTGCGCCCGAACACACTCTGGCGCCGAAAGTTTCACTGTATTCCGAATACGAATATCGCGGTATTGCACAAACAGCCGAAAAGCCTGCCCTTCAATTCAATCTGGATTACGCCCATTCGAGCGGCTTCTATCTCGGCACATTCATCACCAACATCAAATGGTTGAAAGAAGCGGCCAAGGCCGGTGGTTTTTCGACCAAGGCAAACATTGAAGTAGATATTTTCGGCGGTTACAAATTCGAGATCGTCAAAGATGTCACGATGGATGTTGGCTACCTCCGATATGAATATCCGTCCAGCAAGGCCTTTAATCCTTCGCCAAACACGGATGAAATTTATGTTGGCGTCGCCTCCGGTGCATTTAGCGCAAAATATTCGCACTCGACAAGCAATTTGTTCGGTTTCGCCAATAGCAAAGGTTCCGGTTTTGCCGAGATCAATTGGGCCCAGGAAATTCTTCCAAAGCTGACTGCCAACGCGCAGATCGCCCGCCAGAGCGTCAAGAACAACGGTGACTTCAGCTACACCGTCTACAAGCTCGGCGCGACATACGATTTGGGTGACGGCTGGGCGGCGGGTGGTTACGTGAAAAACACCAACGCCAAAGAAGCCTTTTATACCGTCAACGGCAAGGATTTGGGCAAGGCACGTCTGGTCGCATTCGTTTCCAAATCGTTCTAAAACGCTTTAAGTCGCGCCCGTGGCCCGTGTGGGCCGCAAATAGTCATTCTTTTACAGGGAGCAATTCATATGAAACTGGTCACCGCCATCATCAAGCCGTTCAAGCTTGACGAAGTGCGTGAAGCCTTGTCCGCCATCGGCGTGCAAGGCATCACGGTCACAGAAGTCAAAGGGTTTGGACGTCAA
>JANOQY010000085.1:0-6069 GCA_031414995.1 Betaproteobacteria bacterium | reverse complement strand
CAACAAGGGTAAGGAGGCGATGTCGGAATCGATCAACGAACATATGCCCGAGGGCGAGCGGCCCATCCCGTTTTCCAACATTATCTACATCGGCGACGGCATGACCGATGTACCGTCGATGGCGCTCACCACCAAAAGCGGCGGCCATTCGCTGGCTGTGTTCAACCCCAAGCTCGCCAAAAGCAAGACCACTTGTGTACGGCTGCTCGATGCAGGGCGCGTCGATTTTATTGCGCCAGCCGATTACCGCGCCACCAGCAAGCTCACCAAGCGTGTGCACTTGCTGCTTGATTCCGTCATTGCGGGCATTGCGTATCAAGCCGAAGTGGCTGCCTGCAAAGCTGAAAACAGCTAATTGATGAGGCCGCTGGCGTATTCGCTGCTACGCGATTTGTCGCACGAACACTTCACATCAGGCGTCCGGCTCGCCGAAAAATACGGCGTCTCGCGAAGTGCAATCTCCGACGCGTTGCGCGACGCCAGTGAATCGGGCATCGGCATATTTAGCCTGACCCGCAAAGGCTATCGACTGGCGGCACCAATCGAGCTGCTGGAAGTTGATCGCATTCGTGCAGCGCTGGGTGCGATAGCAACGCGTGTGGATGTCGAGGTGCTCGACACCATTGATTCAACCAATTCCGAATTGATGCGCCGCGCCAGCGCTGGTGCGCCCGGCGGATTGTGTCTGGCGACAGAATTGCAAACGGCAGGCCGTGGGCGGCGCGGGCGGCATTGGCAATCTGCGCTCGGCGCATCACTCACGTTTTCACTGCTTTGGCGGTTTGATAAAGGTGCCGCGCAATTAGGCGGGTTGTCGCTGGTGGTTGGGCTCGCCGTGCTTCGTGCACTGCATAATCTGGGGTTGCGCGATCCGAACGCTGTAGGACTAAAGTGGCCAAACGATATTGTCGCGGGGGACGCGAAATTGGCTGGTGTGTTGATCGAAACCCAAGGCGATATGCTGGGGCCCACAACGGTCGTGATCGGTATCGGCATCAATGTGAACGTGAGCGAAAATTTTAAGATGAGCATCAATCAAGCCGCGACCGATGTGAATGCCTTATGTGCATTAGGTGAGCGCCCACCCTCGCGTAACCGCCTGTTGGCGCATATGTTGCAGCAGCTTGTACGCGCACTCGATGAATTCCGGCTAACTGGTTTTAGCGGCTTCAAAGCGGCTTGGCAGAAACAGCATGTGCTGCAAGGCAAACCGGTTCACGTGCTGTTTGGTGACGGCGCTACGCTGGACGCGACAGTGAAAGACGTTGCTGATGACGGTGCGCTGATTGTGACGATCAACGGCAAAGAGCTGCACGTGACGGCTGGTGAAGTCAGCCTGCGGGCCGCTGTGAGCAAAGCAAAAAAATGAGCGCCCGTATTCTGGCAATCGACGCTGGCAACACACGTATCAAATGGGGCATTCATGATGCGAGCGATGGACACGAATGGTCTTTACGCGGCGCGGTCGATGTCACCGACTTCGCGGGCAGTCATGAACTTCGTGATGTGCTCGCGGCCTCTGTAATTGATCAGATCATCGCATCCAATGTCGCTGGACCTTCCGTGGCCAAGGCAATAGAAGATGAAACCCAATCTCTCGGCAAACCGATTTTATTTATCTCCGCCCAAGCGCAGCAGTGTGGCGTCGTGAACGGCTACGACAATCCCGCACAACTCGGCAGCGACCGTTGGGCCGCGCTCGTCGGTGCGCACGCCACCGCGAGAGATGCGCCGCGCGCGCAATTGGTCGTGATGGCAGGCACCGCGTTAACAGTCGATGCAATTTCCGCCGACGGCCATTTCCTTGGCGGCATCATCGCGCCGGGCATGATGTTGATGCATCGCGCCTTGAATCGCGGCACCGCGCAGTTGCCCGCCGCGATTGGCCAATACCAGACCTTTCCGACCGGCACCGTCAACGCCATTACTTCAGGCGCAATCGAGGCCTGCGCGGGCGCGGTGCAGCGGATGGCGACCCATCTCGCGGCTAAGGTCGGGGACACGCCACACTGTATCGGCAGCGGTGGTGCCATGCATGTGTTGGCGCAGCATCTTCCCTTTCCGGTTTCGATCAACGACAATCTGGTGCTTGATGGCCTGCTTGCCATCGCCAATACCGGCCGCAATCCCCGCTAACCTCAATCAATCCCGAATCGATTCATGGCCCGTCTCCTGTTTTTTCTGTTGCTGATCATGAACGTGGCACTTGGCGCGCACATTTACCTGAGCGAAACCAAGCCCAAGGCGGAAGCACCGCGCGAAGTCAATCCCGGCGCACTCAAGATCGTTTCCGTGACCGACCCCGGCAAAGCCCAGGAAGATGCAATTGCCGCAAGAAAACTGGCTGCAACACTGACCGGCTCGGCCTGCGTCGATTTCGCCGTCAAACCAGCCGATGGCTCGCGCGCGCAGGGCTCGTTTGCCACGATGAATCTGGGTAGCCGACTGAGCTCGCGAAACGTCGATGAGTTCTCTCGCTTCGCTGTCAGCCTGCCACCGCAAAAAGATAAACGCGCTGCCGATACGCTCGTCGCCAATCTGAAAAAAGCCGGCGTGAAGGATGTCTCTGCGCTCGGCGACAACGCCATTTCGTTAGGCGTGTTTTCATCCGACGAAGCCGCACAGAAAGTCGTTGCCGAACTTAAAGCCAAAGCGCAAGCGTTGGTGAAAGACGTGCAAGTCACGCCACGAAATTCACAAGCAAAAGAAACGCTTTTCACCTTGCGCGAGCCAGACACCAACATGGTCGCGCGGTTAACGTTGATGCAGCGTGAATTCGAAGGTAGCAGCCTGCGCGCCGTCACGTGCCCGCCTGTGGCGCCGGTAGCGGCGGTTGTTCCTGCTGAGGCGGCAGCGCCTGCGAAGAAATAGGTAGAGCGAGGATTGGGGCGGGTTCTCAGGCATTTTGTGTCTGGGATGTCCGTAAAATGGCGATCTGCATAGTAAATGTGAGAAGAATAACTTTACTCTTCAAATCAAATTAACTGTGGGCCTGATGCCTTTGGTGCCGCCGCGGAATGCCACTTGGGCGGGCTTTTCGGGCCGAAATCGACTTGATCAGAGGTTCTCCAGACATCAGGAGCGCAATTGAAGGCATTGCATACGCGTTGCATACGCGTTGCATACGCGTTGCATCGGTGCTAAGGTTAATCGTCGCCGTGCAGTTTCCCTTATTGAAATGTTGTTGTACAAATTAGGTTTCCTTGAAAAATTAGCGGGAGGTAATATGAAGCAAGCATTGCGAAGCGGTATATTGGCGTCCGTCTTTTTTTCTGTGTCGGGATTTCTAGCCGGTTGCAACGATTCGCAGGGCAACCAAAGCACACCGGCGAGTGTCGACACGTTTGCTTCCTTTTCCGCCACTCTTGCACCCGCTCAGGAAAATCCGCCGACGTTATCGGCGGCCGAAGGTGCCGCGAGCTTTCTGGTCAATACCACTACCGGCGCAATCATCGGGACGGTCACCACATCCGGATTTACCAACTCCGACGCGCATATTCATGTCGGCGAACCCGGCGTGAATGGCCCGATCATCATTCCCCTGACGACGTCGGCTCCCGGCAGCTGGACGGTACCGGCCAGCACCACGCTCACGACCGCGCAACTGACGTCGCTCATCGCGGGCGGCTTATATGTCAATGTGCATAGCGCGTTGTATCCGGGCGGACAAATTCGCGGCCAGATCAATCGTACCGTGCTCACTACCCGTATGACGGGCAGCCAGGAAAATCCACCCACGCCGTCGACTGCTACCGGCACCGGTACGTTTTCGGTTGATCCGGTTAGCCGCGCCCTTTCTGCGCGCGTTGTCACCACCGGTGTCACCGCCACGGCGGCGCACATTCACACCGCGCCGATCGGCAGTAATGCCGGGGTCACGCTCGGTTTCACTGAAACCGTTGCCGGCAGCGGCATCTGGGTGCCGCCCGCAGGCGCGGTGTTCACCGCCGACCAGTACACGGCCTTCCTCAATGGCGGCATGTATTTCAATATCCACAGCGCCGCGTTTCCCGGCGGTGAAATCCGCGGACAGATCGGCCGCGAAATTTACGATGACGTACTCGTTGGCGCACAGGAAAACCCGCCGGTTGTTGGCGGTGGTACCGCCACGTCGCGCATCATCGTCAATCCCTTGACCCGCGAACTGACGGGTACCGTCACAAATATCAATGTGCCCGGAACGGCCGCCCATATTCACGCGGGTCTGTTTGGCCTCAACGCGGGGGTATTAATTCCGACCACGCAATCGGCTCCAGGCAGTAACGTCTGGAACTTCACACCGACCACGTTGACGCAAGCACAATACCGTGGCCTCCTGTTCGGCAACTGGTATAGCAATACCCATAGCGCCGCGTTTCCCGGTGGCGAAGCGCGTGCGCAGATCGGCAATATTGTGCGCACCGGTATCATGAGTGGTGCCAACGAAGTGCCGCCCAATAGCTCCACGGCCGGCGGCCGCGGTCGCGCGACACTCAATCCGAATACGCTGGATATTTCCGTCACCGTGATCACCACTGGGATGACGGGGCAGGCAGCGCATTTGCATTTGGGCGCACTCGGTGCGAATGGGCCGGTGATTGTGCCTTTAACCGAAGGTCCGGTCGGAACCTGGAATTCTGCGCCGGGTGCCAAGCTCACCAAAGACCAAGCCATTGCGTATGCGGCAGGCGGCACTTACTTCAACGCACATAGCGCCACTCTTCCGGGCGGCGAGGTGCGCGCGCAAGCGTCCGGGTTGGATTAAGCAGCGCGCGGGAAATTCAAATACTGGAACAACAGGGGAAAGACACGGTTCATTTCCTGCAGAATAAGTCATGCCTGTCACGATCCAACTAATCCTCAATGGTTTCTCGCACACAAACACCTTATTTCGCCATTTGACGCGCACTCCAGGCGCAAAGCGCTCGTAAAGCCGCGCCAGCGCTAGAGTTTAATAATTTTTCCTATAGCACTTTCCCCGGATTCATGATTCCCATCGGGTCCAGCGCCGCCTTGATGGCGCGCATCATGTCGAGCTCCACGCTTGATTTATGTTTGGTGATTTCATCGCGCTTCATTTGGCCTAGGCCGTGTTCGGCGCTGATGGATCCCGCCATTTCATCGAGCAGTGTGTAGACGATGTCGTTGGCGTCGCGGGTTTGTTCCGGCGTTGGCAGTACGCCGGGGAAACTTAAGTTGTAATGCAGATTGCCGTCGCCGATATGGCCGAAGCAGATCACTTGTGCAGCTGGAAATTTTGCGCCCAGCGCGGCTTCGCCACGGCGAATAAATTCTGCGATGTTGGAAATCGGCACGGATATATCGTGCTTCACACTTCTGCCCTGAAGTTTTTCGGATGGCGGAATGTGTTCGCGAATGTCCCACAGTGCCTGCGCCTGAGCTGCGCTGCTGGCGATGATCGCATCGAGCGCTTGGCCGTTTTCAAACGCCGGTTCTAGTGCGCCTGACAGGGCATCTTCGAGCATTGAGCCCTGCATCGTATCGGTGAGCTCGACCAAAACCTGCCAGTCGTGACGCGCGGAAAATGGCTCTACCGTCGCGGGGAAATGTTTGATGACGTGGTCTAAGCAAATCCGCGACATCAATTCAAAGCCGGTGAGCCGATCGCCCATCGCGCCTTGAATCGTGGCGAGCAATGCAACCGCCGCCGCCGGGTCCGACACGGCGACGAGTGCAGTGCAGGTGCGCTGCGGTTTCGGAAACAGCTTCAACACTGCCGCCGTGATGATGCCAAGCGTGCCTTCAGCACCCATCAGCAAATGCTTCAGATCGTAACCGGTATTGTCTTTCCGAAGCGCCTTCAGCCCGTGCCATATGTTGCCTTCTGACGTCACGGCTTCAATACCCAACACCAGATCGCGTGCATTGCCATAGCGCAGCACGGCAGTGCCGCCGGCGTTGGTGGAAAGATTGCCGCCGATGGTGCAGCTGCCTTCGGCGGCGAGAGAGAGTGGAAAGTAGCGGTTGTTATTGAGCGCGGCTTCTTGCACGGCAACAAGAATGCAGCCAGCTTCAACCGTCATGGCGTTGTTGGCTAAATCGATGCTGCGAATCTTGTTCATGCGTGTC
>JANOQY010000084.1:0-6238 GCA_031414995.1 Betaproteobacteria bacterium | reverse complement strand
GGCCTGGCGCATGGTCTTGGTGCTGCCAATACATTCAAAGCTATAGTCCGCGCCGCCGTCGGTGATCTGAACAATGGCATCGACCACGTTCTCGACTTCTTTGGGATTGATGAAATGCGTCATGCCGAATTTTCGTGCGAGTGCTTCGCGCGTGGGGTTCAAATCAACACCGATAATCTTATCCGCGCCAACCATTTTTGCACCCTGAATCACATTCAGCCCGATGCCGCCAAGACCGAATACAACAACGTTGGCACCCGCTTCCACCTTGGCCGAAAAAATAACCGCACCAACGCCAGTGGTTACGCCGCAACCGATATAGCAGACCTTGTCGAACGGCGCATCTTTGCGGATTTTAGCGAGTGCAATTTCCGGCACCACGATGTAATTTGAAAACGTGGAGGTGCCCATGTAATGAAAAATCGGTTTGCCGTTGATGGAAAAACGGCTGGTCGCGTCGGGCATCAAGCCTTTGCCTTGCGTGGCGCGAATCGACTGGCAGAGATTGGTTTTACGCGACAGGCAGAATTTGCAC
The DNA here is from genome assembly GCA_031414995.1 of Betaproteobacteria bacterium. Lineage (GTDB taxonomy): Bacteria > Pseudomonadota > Gammaproteobacteria > Burkholderiales > Usitatibacteraceae > UKL13-2. The sequence goes on along the minus strand of JANOQY010000084.1, from coordinate 5,703 downwards.
TGGCGGCATTCCGGCGTGTACAGCGGAATGACGTGGTCATCTTTTTTCAAACTGCTCACGCCCGGCCCCACGTCCACCACCACACCTGCACCCTCATGACCAAGAATTGAGGGGAAAATGCCTTCCGGATCGGCACCGGAGAGCGCGTAGTAATCGGTATGGCAAATGCCGGTCGCCTTGATTTCCACCAGCACTTCACCGGCGCGTGGCCCCTGCAAATCCACTTCTTCAATCGTCAATGGGTCGCCCGCTTTCCAGGCGATGGCAGCTTTTGTTTTCATGATTACTCTACCGTGTGGGGGGTTGGTGAAAAATTTTGCGGCGAAGGTCTGATGCGCGAGGACGGCCTATTTGGCACCAGCCTCATCGCCAATGACGTCGGCACCTTTCGGTGGTACGAAGATGAATTCCTTGTTGTCGAATTTGGGATTTCGCTCAAACGTCGAGAAATTCAGCCGCGTCAGATTGCCGAACGCATCATTTATTTCCATCGCAGCCAATTGCCCTTTGGCAAAACCAACACGGAATTTATCGATGCCGGCGTCTTTCTGCCGGGGGATCGCGTCCAGCCAGCTTATGCCATCTTTTTCACCGGCCGCAACCAGCGTGAATGCGTTATCGATATCGTTTTTGCCCGAGAGCAACGCGGCTGGCGTGCTGGAGAATGCCTGCTCCAGTTTTCTCACGGTGACTTGATTGAGGTCCTGATCAAAAAACGATACCTTTTTGCCATCGCCGACGATTACCTGTGCCGGTTTTTCGTATTGGAAACGAAACTTGCCGGGGCGCACAAACGTGAGCGTGCCATTGGTGCGTTGCGTGGCTTTGCCTTTGGCGTCGAATACGATTTGTTCAAATTTGGCGCGGCCCGATTGTGTGGTCGACGTGAAGGTCTGGAAATCAGCGAGTGCATTGGCAAAGGATGGAAGCGAAAGCATCGCGATCGTCATTCCCGCCAAAACGGAGAACACGACTTTTAGATTGCGGAGATTGAAATCCATATTTTTCAGCTACCTTCAACATTTCGATTCGGCGCAAGAATTTCGCGATTGCCATTCGACTGCATCGTCGATACCAGCCCGGCTTTTTCCATGTCTTCCAACAGCCGCGCTGCGCGGTTATAACCAATACGCAAATGACGTTGCACGAGAGAAATAGAAGCGCGCTTGTTTTGCAACACGACCTGCACCGCCTGATCGTAAAGCACGTCCTTCTCTCCCCCGCCGCCGCCGCCATTGCCACCCTCACCCATGCCATCGAGCATTGCCTCTTCCGGCGCGTCGAGAATGCCGTCGATGTATTGCGGATCGCCCTGCTTCTTCAGATATTCGACCACGCGATGCACTTCCGCATCTCCCACAAACGCACCATGCACACGTTGCGGCATGCCGGAGCCCGGCGGCAAATAGAGCATGTCGCCCATGCCCAACAACGCCTCAGCGCCCTGCTGATCAAGAATGGTGCGTGAATCAATTTTGGACGAAACCTGAAAAGCCACACGCGTCGGGACGTTCGCTTTGATAAGACCGGTAATGACATCAACGCTTGGACGCTGCGTGGCGAGGACAAGATGGATGCCGGATGCCCGTGCTTTTTGTGCAAGCCGTGCGATCAGCTCTTCCACTTTTTTGCCGACGACCATCATCATGTCGGCCAATTCGTCGATCACGACCACGACCAGCGGCAACGGCTCCAATGGCTCCGGCGCATCGGGTGTCAGCGAGAACGGATGTGGCAGCGGCGACCCTTTTTCTTTAGCTTCGCGCACCTTCGTGTTGTATCCAGCAAGATTGCGCACACCGACCGCGCTCATGAGCTTGTAGCGCCGGTCCATCTCGGCCACACACCAGTTCAAGGCGTAAGCGGCATGTTTCATGTCAGTCACGACGGGCGCGAGCAAATGCGGAATGCTTTCGTACACTGAAAGCTCAAGCATTTTTGGGTCGATCAGAATCAACCGTACTTCGTTCGCGGTGGCTTTATAGAGCAACGACAGAATCATCGCGTTGATCGCCACTGACTTACCCGATCCGGTGGTGCCTGCCACCAGTACGTGCGGCATTTTTGCCAGATCAGTGACGACAGGACGGCCAGCGATATCTTTGCCCATCGCAATCGCAAGCTTGGAATTCATATCGCCGTACACGGTCGAGCCCAGAATTTCCGACAGCCGCACAATCTCCCGCTTCGGATTTGGAATTTCCAGTCCCATGTGCGAGGTGCCGGGAATGGTCTCGACGACGCGAATCGAGGTCACCGAAAGTGCGCGTGCCAGATCGCGCGAAAGATTCACAATCTGCGAACCCTTGACACCAACCGCAGGCTCGATTTCGTACCTTGTAATTACCGGACCAGGATGCGCGGCCACTACCTTGGCCAACACATTGAAATCCATCAACTTGCGCTCGATAAGCCGCGATGTAAATTCAAGCGTTTCATTGCTTGGCCGCTCGATGCTGGCGTCGGGCGGGTCGAGCAGCGAAATCGGTGGTAGCGGGGAATCAGGCAAATCCGAAAACAGCGGCGCCTGTTTTTCTTTTTTCATGCGATCCGATTGCGGAATTTCAGTGACGGTCGGCTCAATGCGAATCGGCGGATGGTCTTCGATCATCCGCTTCATCTCCACCACTTTTTCGTCACGCTCAACAACCGCCTGATCGCCGACTTCGCGGTCGCGCCGGGCCTCAAGCTTGCCTCTGACCACAAAGAACAACCACTCAACGCTAGCGCCTATTTTTTCAGATAGCTTGATCCATGAAAGACCACTGAAAATGCTTAACGCGCCAGCGCAGATCGCGAGCAACAACACAGTGCCGCCAACAAAGCCCAGGCCTGTTTCAACGCCGTCAGACAAGAGGCCGCCGATCACGCCACCGGCCCCATTGGGCAAGGCGCTTTTTAACGAATAAAGACGCAGCGCCTCCAACGTGCTTGACGCGATTAGCAGAATACAAAAACCGCTGAGCGCAATGGCGAGATTACGACGATCAAAAACGCTCCACGTTTCGACACGGCGAAATAGCCGCATCACCGCAAACGCGGCCAAGGCCACCCACCACCAAGCGGATAGACCAAAGAGACCAAAGAAAAAATCGGAAAGCCAGGCACCAGTCGCGCCGCCCTTGTTGAGAATGGGACCAGCATTGCCACTGAAAAAATAACCGGGGTCGCTGGCATTGTGCGTCGCAAATATCAGCACCAGATAAAAGGCCAGCGCCAAAAATACAATCCAGCCAGCTTCGCGCATGAGACGCGATAGACGCGTTGATTGCGGCGTGTCCGCACGCGGAGGCGGTGCGGTGGGGTCAAAAATATCGTTTCTTGCACTCATTGAGCGCGATTATAGCCGCTGCAAGCGGCACACCTGCCGGTGGATCAAAACGAAGGGGGCAGCTTTTGATCGTGAATCGTGATGGTTTTGGACTCGACGGAAATATAGCCACGGTCCGAGAGGTCTTTGAGGATGCGATTCACCATTTCGCGCGATGCGCCGACCATATTGGCAATATCCTGTTGCGAAAGTTTTTCACCGACCACGAGCTTGCCGTTATTGACAATTGCCAGCTCCAGCAGCGTGTTGGCGACTCGTCCATAAACATCCATCAAAGCCAGTGTGGATATTTTGCGATCGGCATCGCGCAACCGCTTGGCCAAGGCCTGCATGACAATGGCAGCAATACGCGGCGCTTTCTCGATGCATATTTCAAAGGCCTGATGCGAGAGAATACGAAACGTTGATGATTCGAGAGTTGAAACCGAAGCCGAGCGGGGTTGCTTGTCGATCAAGGCCATTTCACCGAAAAAATCGCCGGGACCGAGAATTTTCAGGATGATCTCGCGACCGTCTTCGTCGCCGATAAACACCTTCACGCGGCCACTTTCGATCAGGTAAAGCGAATCGCCCTCCTGCCCTTCGGTGAACATGACGGTGCCTTTTGGCACCGGTTTCTCGACGGCAAGGTTGCCCAGCAAGGCCAGATCGGAATCACTCAAATCCTTGAACAACGGTATTGATCGCAACATGCTGCCTCCGGTCAACAGTTTTGTCTGCCATTCAAGGGCTGGAGTCGCCCTTGATGATTTATTTTAACTGCCTTAGTTTCTCACGTTTGCGGGTGCAGGATGCACGCCAGAGATTATGCGTTTTGTCGGCCTGCGACCGGATTGCTTTTTACCGCAGGACCCTCACATAAGAGAGTGAGCCAATTGCTCAGTTAAAATACACCAACAATCACGAATTCCGACAGAAAGCCAAGCATGTCCACGCCTAATGTACATCACCGCCTGATTATTTTAGGCTCCGGCCCCGCAGGTTATACGGCAGCCATCTACGCGGCGCGCGCCAATTTGAAGCCGGTGCTGATCACCGGCATCGCCCAGGGCGGCCAGCTAATGACCACCACCGAGGTAGAAAATTGGCCCGCCGACATCGAAGGCCTGCAAGGGCCTGACCTGATGGAGCGCTTTCTGAAGCACGCTGAACGGTTCGATACCTCGATCATTTTTGACCACATCAACACCGTCGACTTTAAGCAACGACCGTTGGTGTTGACTGGCGATTCCGGCACCTACACTTGCGACGCGTTGATCATCGCCACCGGCGCTTCGGCCCAATATCTCGGATTGCCCTCGGAGGAAGCCTTCATGGGCAAAGGCGTGTCCGGCTGCGCGACGTGCGATGGTTTTTTCTACAAAGGTCAGGACGTCTGCGTGGTGGGCGGCGGCAACACGGCTGTGGAAGAAGCGCTTTATCTTTCCAATATCGCCAAACACGTGACCGTGGTACACCGACGCGACAAGTTTCGCTCGGAAAAAATCCTGCAAGACCGGCTGTTCGCGAAAGAGAAGGAAGGCAAAGTCACCATTCTCTGGAATCACACGCTCGATGAAGTGCTTGGCGATAAAACCGGCGTGACCGGGGTGCGCCTCAAATCCACCGCAGATGGCACGACGCGCGATCTCGTCGTCAACGGCTGCTTTATCGCTATCGGGCATAAACCGAACACCGATATTTTTGCGGGCCAGTTGGAGATGGTCAACGGCTACATCGTGACGCAAACCGGCCTCAAGGGAAACGCCACCGCGACTTCCGTGCCGGGCGTATTTGCAGCAGGCGACGTGCAGGACCATGTTTATCGGCAAGCCGTGACGAGCGCAGGCACCGGTTGCATGGCGGCGTTGGATGCAGACAAGTATCTCGAAGCACTTTCGTAAATCATTGCCCGCGTTTTTGACAAACTCTAGCGCTGGCGTGCTCTGCAGCGGCATAATGACCTGTGATGCCCGCCAATGCTAGTGTTTGGCATTTTTATCAACTATTGAATTAGCAATGGGTGACCCGCCCAACAACGACAAGGACTTGTTCCGCGCCGAAATGGCCGATGACGGCGTCGTGCCGCTGGTGGCGCCGGCTCGCGCGGCGTTGTCAAAACCACGCCCGAAGCCCATCCCATTCAAGCGCATTGAAGACGATCTCGCGATCCCTGCCGAGATGATGAAAGATACCTCTGGCTGGGACGCTGATATTGAGAACGGTGACCTCATCACCTTCCTGCGCAAGGGCTTGCCCACGGACGTGCTGCGCAAATTGAAGCGCGGGCAATGGATTGTGCAGGCGTCACTCGATTTACACGGGCTCAGCACCGTCAATGCCCGTAGTGAGTTGGCGCGCTTTCTCGGCCATGCGCGCCACAGCGGCATACG
>JANOQY010000083.1:0-6112 GCA_031414995.1 Betaproteobacteria bacterium | reverse complement strand
CGGTGAGCGCTTCGTTGGTAACTGCTTCCGAGCGCTCGATTTTTGCAATCAACAGTGCATGGCCGCCAGCCGCGCGCATCAGTTCGCGCGCCATGTACATATCTGCACCGTTCTTCGGAAACGACACTGCCAGAAAGTCAGCACCAATGGCGACGGCGGTCTTGATGTCCTCCATGTCTTTAGACGTCAACGGTGGCGCAGTCAGGCCGCCGCCTTTGCGATTGATGCCCTTGTTGTTCGACAGCACGCCGCCGACCTGCACCTTGCACTCGATGCGGTTGCCGCGCACCGACATCACCTCGAAGACAATCAGGCCGTCGTTGAGCAACAGCACGTCTTTTGGTTTTACGTCGCGCGCCAGCTCTTTGTAATCAATGCCCACCTGTTTTTCGTCGCCCAGTGCGCAGTCGGCGTCGAGCACGAAAGTGTCACCGGTTTTCAAGGTCACTTTGTTGTCCTTGAATTTGCCGACCCTGATTTTGGGCCCTTGCAGATCAGCAAGAATGCCGACAGTGCGATGGGCTTTTTTTGCCAGATCGCGAACCAGATTGGCGCGCGCGATGTGATCCTCCGCTTTGCCGTGCGAAAAATTCATACGCACCACATCGACGCCAGCGTTGATGAGCCGCTCCAGTACTTCAGGCGAGGATGACGCAGGGCCGAGGGTGGCAACAATTTTGGTGGCGCGTGACATAACAGTTTTCCTTTTTCTGCGGTCTATTCCGCGATTACGGTAGTGTTAAAGCGTTAGCGCGTTAGCAGCGATCAACGATTGATTTCCAACGCGGCACGCTGTTCCAGAATTTCGACAGCAGGCAAAATTTTTCCTTCGAGAAACTCAAGGAATGCACCGCCGCCAGTGGAGATGTAAGACACTTTATCGCTGATACCATATTTGGCGACTGCAGCCAGTGTATCGCCACCACCCGCGATAGAAAATGCGTTTGAATCAGCGATGGCGCGCGCGACGGTTTCAGTGCCATGGCCAAACTGATCGAATTCGAAGACGCCAAGCGGGCCATTCCAGACGATGGTGCCAGCGTCTTTCATAATGGCAGCCAGTGTTGCCGCTGTTTGTGGACCAATATCGAAAATCATGTCATCAACCTCAACATCTTCCGCGCGTTTTGTGACAGCCGGTGTGGCGGCAGAGAATTCTTTACCGCAAACGACATCGACCGGAATCGGCACCGCCGCGCCGCGCGCCGCCATCATGTCGATGATGGCCTTCGCTTCATTGATTAACGCGGGTTCTGCCAGCGATTTGCCAATCGGTAAGCCCATTGCCAGCAGAAATGTATTGGCGATCCCGCCGCCAACCACAAGTTGATCAACTTTTTGGGCGAGTGATTTCAGGATCGTTAGTTTGGTCGATACCTTTGAACCCGCCACGATGGCAACCATCGGGCGTTTCGGCGTTTTGAGCGCCGCCCCAAGCGCGTCTAGCTCAGCCGCCAGCAGCGGACCAGCGCAGGCAACCCGCGCGAATTTTGCGATGCCGTGCGTGGTCGCTTCTGCGCGGTGTGCGGTGCCGAATGCGTCGTTCGCATACACATCGCACAGCGCCGCCATTTTTTTAGCGAGCGCATCGTCGTTTTTCTTCTCGCCCTTGTTGACGCGACAATTTTCAAGCAACACCAGATTACCCGGCGACACGGTCACGTCGTCAACCCAGTTCGCGATCAGCGGTATTTCGCGGCCCATCAATTCGCTCATGCGTTTCGCAATGGGTGCGAGAGAATCTTCCGGTTTGAATTCACCTTCAGTCGGGCGGCCCAGATGCGATGTGACCATGACCGCAGCGCCTTTATCGAGGGCAAATTGAATTGCCGGTATTGAGGCACGAATGCGTGTGTCGTCGGTAATGTTGCCCACGTCGTCCTGCGGTACGTTTAAATCGGCGCGGATAAATACACGCTTATTCTGCAGATCGAGATCGGTAAGCCGGTTAAATGCCATCGTTTTTCCATTACGCCATTATTGGTCCGGAAAATGTCCGGCGTGCACGTGCCCGCCTATTTGCTGCGACACAAATCCATTTCCTGAAGGGCTGTACGCAGCAGATCAGCACCTTGCTGAATTTTCTGCGTGGTCGTGTCCGCCGTGACACCCGTCTCCTTTTGGAATGTGCTGAAGGCATCGATTGAAGCTGACATTGCAGATTGCAACGTTACCCGCGCTGCACCTGTGCAGTCATCTACCTCGACCGTATCCGATTCACTTTTAATCGTCTGGAGTTTCTTTAGTGGTGCTGCGATATCGAAGCGCGGTGTGCTGCTCGCTTCAGCCAACGCCGCGCTCCAGCGCGTGCTGACGGCGCGCAGCGCATCCACGTTGCGCTGTCTGAGCTCATTGGCGCGCCCCTTTTGGTATGCCTCGTCTACAGCCGCTTTCTGCGACGCAAGACGAGTGGCGATGGCGCGGTCGTCAGAGCGTACCGCCTCGGATGCGCTCTCGACGCGCACTTCGCCCTTTGGGGGCTCAGCCGGCTTACAACCGAATAGCGTTGTCGCCAACAGAATGGCAACCAAGCAAGAAAAAGATTTCATATGCCTCCCGTTACTGTAATTGGTTGCTTGACGGGGTTCCGCCAGCCTCTGCGTGGGCAGCTTTCTTTCGCGCCGGTGTGTTTTTCCGCGTCTCCTGTAATTCGTCACAAAGTTTGCCCGCCGTGGTGACGAACAAAAACGGAAAAATCGCGTGGACTAGAGCGGCAATACCACCAAGGGTCATCGTGATGCCGAATCGAAGTGCGAACACCAAATGCTCCCAATAGGTTTCATTCACGCTTTTGGGGTGAACCGTAAAGGGATTAGTCATGCTGTCACCTTCAGCCGATTTCCGGCTCTGAAAATAATTTGAGCCCAATCACACCGAGAACAATCAACGAAATACAGGCAATGCGCGCCGCTGATTTCGATTCGCCAAATAAAATCACGCCACCAATGGCCGCACCAACCGCGCCGATACCCACCCATACCGCGTAGCCAGTGCCCACTGGTATGGATTTAAGCGCAATCGACAATAACCACACGCTGGCACACATTGCGCCAATCGTCATCACCGACGCCACGGGCTTGGTGAATCCCTCGGTATATCTCAGGCCAAGCGCCCAGACGACTTCAAGGCAACCTGCGACGATGAGGTAAAGCCACGGCGTGGACATGTTTGATGAAATTAACGACTGCGAACTATTTTGCCGCCATCAGTGCAGCGGTGGTGTCGAGCATCCGGTTACTGAAGCCCCATTCATTGTCGTACCAGCTCGTTACCTTGACCAAACGATCGGAGACCTTTGTGAGTGTCGAATCGAATGTGGACGAATGCGAATCGTGATTGAAGTCCACCGAAACCAGCGGGCCCGTGTTGTAAGCCAGAATACCCTTCATGCCCGGCATTTCCGACGCTGCCTTCATGATCGCGTTCACTTCATCGACTGTCGTGTCGCGCGCTGCGATGAACGAGAGATCAACGATGGACACATTGATGGTTGGCACGCGAATCGCGAAACCATCCAGCTTGCCGTTAAGCTCAGGCAATACCAGGCCAACTGCGGCAGCCGCACCCGTCTTGGTTGGGATCATGCTCATCGTGGCTGATCGAGCGCGACGCAAATCCTCATGCATCACATCGGTCAACACCTGATCATTGGTGTACGCATGTATCGTGGTCATCAATCCGCTTACCACGCCGATCTTGTCGTGCAATGGCTTTACCAGCGGGGCCAGGCAGTTGGTGGTGCAGGACGCATTCGAGATCACTGTCATCGCCTGCGTTAAAACGCTGTGATTCACGCCGTAGACGATGGTCGCGTCGACATCCTTGCCACCGGGGGCTGAGATGATAACTTTTTTAGCGCCACCCTTTAAGTGGGCAGAGGCTTTTTCTTTCGTCGTGAACAGGCCGGTACATTCCAGCACCACATCCACGTTCATTTCGCCCCATGGCAATTGTGCCGGGTCGCGCTGCGCAAATACTTTAATCTTGTCACCTGCGCCGCCATTGGCAACAATCAGGGAGTCGCCCTCAACAGCGACGGTGCCGGGAAACTTGCCGTGCGCGGTGTCGTATCGCGTCAAATGGGCGTTGGTATCGACGGGACCCAGATCGTTGATGGCAACGATCTGGATGTCATGTTTTTTATGGCCTTCGTAATGGGCACGGAGAACGTTGCGGCCGATGCGACCGTAGCCATTGATGGCGACGCGGATGGTCATGATGTCTTTCCTGCGAGCGGTTGGAGGAGTGAAGCGCGGCCACAAATGCGGTGACCAATGTCGATTTTACCGCAATGCCACTTTTCACCCAAATCTATGCGCAAGACACGCGATAATGGCAGCTATGAAAAAAGTCGTTATTGCCTCCGGCAATGCCGGAAAACTGCGCGAATTTGCGGCGTTGCTGGCACCGTTTAATTTCGAGGCTGTGCCGCAGGCGACTCTGGGGGTCACCGAAGCAGAGGAACCGCACATTACCTTTGTCGAGAACGCGCTCCTCAAAGCACGCCATGCCTCGCTTGCGACCGGTCTACCGGCACTGGCCGACGATTCAGGTATTTGTGCCTACGCCTTGGCTGGTGCGCCGGGTGTGCGCTCGGCGAGATACGCCGGGGAGCCCCCCAATGACGCGCGCAATAACGCGAAGCTTGTCGCGGCGTTGGAAATACATAAAGACCATCGCGCCTTCTACTATTGCGCATTGGTTTTTGTGACCTGCGCCGATGATCCGCATCCGCTTATCGCGACCGGAGAATGGCACGGTGAAGTCATCGCTACACCACGTGGCGATGGCGGTTTTGGCTACGATCCGCACTTTCTATTGGCCGAGCACAGTTGTACCGCTGCTGAGTTATCAGCCGAGATTAAAAACCGCGTGAGTCATCGTGGCAAAGCGATGCTGATGCTCGCCGGCATGCTGCGAAATGCGCATCCGATCTGCGAATGACGATGCCGAACAGCGCGCCACTGCTTGGCTTTGGATCGATTGTCGGCAGCGGGACACTACTGACAACACTGCCGCCGTTATCGCTCTACATCCATATTCCCTGGTGCGTGCGCAAGTGTCCGTATTGCGATTTCAATAGCCACGAAGCATCCGGTGATGCACCCGAAAGGCGCTATGTCGATGCCATTATTTCGGATCTGGACCACTCGTTGCCGAAAATATGGGGCCGTCGCGTCTATTCGATCTTCTTCGGCGGCGGCACGCCGAGCCTGTTTTCGGCACAAGCAATCGATGAAATTCTTGCTGCCGTCCGCGCGCGGGTGACGCTGGATGTCGAGGCCGAAATTACGTTGGAGGCCAATCCTGGCACATTCGAGGCCGAGAAATTCCGGGGTTATCGCGAGGCTGGCGTAAACCGGTTGTCCATCGGCATTCAAAGTTTCAACGACAATCAGTTGCAGGCGTTGGGACGAATTCACAATAGCGATGAGGCGCATCGCGCAATCAAAATTGCGCAGGCGAATTTTGACAATATTAATCTCGATGTCATGTTCGCTCTGCCCGGCCCTGATCACCGGCAAACGCTCGAAGAGTGTGAACGCGATATCGACACTGCGCTTTCATTCGGGACCAAGCATCTGTCAATCTATCACCTCACGCTGGAAACAAATACGTTGTTCCACCGCTTTCCGCCAAAGCTGCCGGATGACGAAACCGCTGCCGATATGCAGGACATGATTACGCGAAAACTAGCGGGAGCTGGCTATGTCCACTATGAAACCTCGGCTTTTGCCAAGCCCGGGTGGGAATGTCGCCACAACCTCAATTACTGGCGCTTCGGCGACTACCTCGGCATCGGTGCCGGAGCGCATGGAAAAATCTCTTACCCGGACCGCATTACGCGTGAGTCACGATACAAACAACCCGGCAACTTCATGGATAACGCCGTTGTCGGTACCGCCATCCAGGAGGAAAAGACGGTTCCACGTGCCGAGTTGCCGTTCGAGTTCATGCTCAATGCTTTACGGCTGACTGAGGGATTTGCGGCGACACTGTTTACCGAACGTACCGGTTTGCCGATCACAGCCATCAGTCGTCAACTGGACATTGCTGAGGCGCGCGGCTTAATCACACGCAACATTAAACATATTCAGCCGACCGAAAAAGG
>JANOQY010000082.1:0-4373 GCA_031414995.1 Betaproteobacteria bacterium | reverse complement strand
TCGGCATATTGTGGAGGCTTTGCTAAGTACAGGCCACAAGGTGAGCGTTTTCACGCGTGGCATATCGAAAGACGAATTGCCCGTGGAGGTGGAGCGGCTGCGCGGTGATCGCGACAATGGCCCATCGGGTCTGGCCGCTCTCACGGGCCGTTCATGGGACGTCTGCGTGGACGTTAGCGGCTACACGTCAAGGCAGGTTCGGGCAAGCGCTGAGTTGCTGCAGGCACGCGTGCGGCGATATATTTTCATCAGTGCCGTGAGCGTTTATGGCGATCCCGACCGTCAGCCTGTTTGCGAAACTGATCGGCTGCTGCCACCCGCCGCAGAGGATGTGGTGGAGGTGAACGGTGAGACCTATGGGCCGTTGAAGGTTGCTTGCGAAAATATTGTTCGCGCGGTCTTTGGCGCACGGAGCACTGTGCTGCGTCCGCAGATTGTCGTGGGGCCACACGATCAGTCGGCCCGCTATTCATACTGGGTAGATCGTGTCGCGCGGGGTGGCCAAATGTTGGCACCGGGCGATGGCACGGATCATGTGCAGGTTGTCGATGTGCGTGACGTTGCCCGCTTCGTAGGAACGGTTATCGACGATGATCTTGGCGGCGAGTTCAATCTTGCCGGGCCGCGCCTGACGTGGGCGGAGTTTTTTACAGCACTCGGCGCGGAAAACCTGGTGTGGGTGAGTGTGGAGATCATCAAATCTGCCGGTCTCACGTTTCAGGAGTTGCCGCTCTTCAGGCCGGAACGCGGTGCACGAAGCAGCCTGATGCATGTAAGTTGCGCGCGCGCCATTCAGGCAGGATTGGCGCTAACGGACGCTGCCGTGACTGCGCGGGATACGCGGGCGTGGATCAAATCGAGAGGCGGCAATGTGTCGGAGATGACCGCTGCGTTACCATCAGTAGCGGAGGCAGCGCTGATTGACCGTGCCCGCGCGCAGGCGGGTAATATGACGTAGGCATCATCAATAAATTCCGGGGGAAAAGTGAATCGATTAGCCTGTTTGCTTTGCGCAATTTCTTTTGTGGGGCTGATTTTTCTCAGTCCCATTGTAATGGCGGCCGAAATGACTTTTCGAATAACCAATGACACCGAGCGTGCGTTGAGTTTGAAATTTTTTTCGCGCGCTGAGTCTCGCCAGGAATGGCCATCCAAAACAAAAGCGTTCTCGGTCAGGCCGGAATCTTCAGTGCAGCAGATAAAGATCAGTTGTGAGGAGGGCGAGCAAATTTGCTGGGGCGCATGGATGGCGGTGCAGAGCGTGTCTGGTGAAATTGTTGGAGCTGGTGGACAGCGTACCACGCGTACAACCAAATTCAGTACCGGTGCCGGTGAGCGCGGCTTGCGAACTTGTGAGCGCTGTTGTCACGTTTGCGTAGATGGCGCGATCACACCCTTGACAACCCTGCGCGACCCTAAACCGGGCGCGAAATAATCAGCACTGGATCAAAACACTGTCCGCCTACGGAAGATGGAAATGCATGACAGCGCTAAGCCCCCGTATCGCACGCTTACCTATTTTCACCGGAACGATTATCATCATCAAGCAAGTCCGCCAATCGCGAACAAGTCTGATTCCGGCTTACGCCCAATACACATCTACACATTTCAGGAGATCCGCATGAAGAGATTTACCGCACTATTTTCCGCACTGATGTTTGCGAGTTTCACCGCGTTTGCGTTTCACTGTCCGGCCGACATGAAGAAGATCGACGAAGCGCTTGCCAAAAATCCAAAGCTGAGCGAAGTTCAGATGATCGAGGTGAAGAAACTTCGCGCTGACGGTGAGGCCTTCCACAAAGCTGGTAAGCATCAGGATTCTGTCGATACGCTGGCCAAAGCGATGAAGATTCTTAGTATTCAAAGCTGATTCTCCGGCTCGTTGATTGACCCGCATATTGACGACGCGACAGACATTTAAAGTAATTAAACTCTAGGACTGGTGAGTCTTGCCAGGCATTTATGCACAAAAATGCGCGCCAGTGCTAGAGTTTGTGTTTTATACAGCATAGCTAAAACAACTGAACTTGGATAACCAAACATCGTGATTTCCGGCCCCATCAAGCTCATCACTTCTCTGCTCATCAGCGTGGTTGTACTGGCGCTGCTCGCAACAGCCTATTTTGCGTTTGTTCTCAACTGGAGCTACTCGACCGGCGACCGGGCGGGCTGGCTTCAGAAGCTTTCCGATAAGGGTTGGGTCTGCAAAACATGGGAAGGTGAAATGGCGTTGGTGTCACTGCCGGGTTCCTCGACGGTTGAAAAATTTTTCTTCACCGTGCGCGATGATCAGGTCGCCGCCGAGCTCGCCAAGATGATGGGCAAGCGGGTGACACTGCATTACGAGGAGAAGGTCGGATTGCCGGGCTCGTGCTTTGGTGAAACCCGCCATTACGTCACGAAAGTCACTGTCGCCAGTGATATTTCATTGTCGCCGGGTGTTGTGGTGCAGACCGCGCCGGGCAATGCGCCGCCAGCCGCTGCGACCAAATAGATTCGACAGTCGACCGCTATCAGCAGGGAACACTTCGCCTGCGCGCACTGGAGGGCGCGACGCCACGATAGTCGTACAGCTGAAAGATTTGCGAAGCTGCGCAGTTATGTGACGATAAAGACGCGCTGGTTCATTCCTCAGTTTTTTACGCAGCCGTACTCTTCAACTTCAACATGACAAGGCGCTATCAACAAATGGCTCAGCGCTTCCGGGTCATCGGTGTGCATGTATTGCGTAAACGTGGCAAGTCGCGGGTCATTTGCGTCAGCCAATACACTGATGAGTGCTTTTGCAGTTTCGCGCGCAGTTGGGCCGCCAGTCTGATAGGTGGGCCAGCCCTTGTAATGTGAAAGTAGCTGTTCGCGATGATCCTGATAAAGTGCGCAGCTGCGCGTGAAATCGAGTGCCGCTTTCTTTGCGGCAACCTCCGCATCGATCTCGGCATCGGTATGGCGATAACGCGCCTTTTCCTCCTCGGTCCAATGCGCTTTCTCGCCGTGATGATCCCGCAGCGTCGCCATCGTGAGCTTTAGTTCAATCTGTGAATGCGTATGCGTATCGCGGAACAAATGGATAAGATTCGAACCCTGACCTTCAGTTCCCGAGTACCGCATTCCTGCCTTGACCCGACGCGGGTTGAAGCGAAATTGTCGGCTGCATGCCGCAGCCAAAGTGTCGAGGAGGGCGCTAATTTTTGCGGGATTCATGTGGGCGCTCGATCTTGATGATGGGGCTTTTGATCAACTTGCTCCATGTTACGACCTCCCCGCTGCTGCGAAAGCGCAAAACAGACGCGATAAAAAATTATTCATTTTTAATCCCTTGTGAACGGCCAACCCGCCGGATGGCTATTGGGCAACTAGCAACATCTTATATTTTTCTACGGGCTGGCGTATCTCGTCTGCAACTCGCCGCACGCTAATGCGATTTAAATCACTTCTGCTTGTAAATAGGCCAACTACGCAGAATAGCGCAGAATGGCGACATCGCTTGCCGCAAACCCGAGGAGCAGCATGAGCAAACTGTCTTTACTTGATCTGGGGTTTTTTATCGCTGAGACCGAGGCCAGCCCGAAGCATGTGGCGGGCCTGCTGATCTGCAAGCGGCCGCCCAAATCAACGGTCGGTTTTGCGAGAAGTCTTTACCGTGATTTTCTGACGTTTACCGATGTCAAGCCGCCGTTCAACCGCATCATTATTTTTACCGCAACAGCGATGCCGCATTGGCAGGACGTTGATGCGGTTGATCTCACGCAGCATATTTTTTATCAAAAGCTCGGCAAGGGAAAAAACGACCAGCAATCGCTTTACGATTTTGTCGCCAAGCTGCACACGCCAATGCTCGACCGCGCGAGGCCGCTGTGGGAAATTCATGTGATCGATGGGCTGGCTGGCGGACGCTTTGCGTTGTATCAAAAGATGCACCACGCCTATGCAGATGGCGTCACCATGACGCGCTGGACGGCAGAGGGCATGGCGCATTCGCCTGACGATCTGGTACTCACGCCGGTGTGGACGCTCAAGCACGGCGGGCACGCTGCCAAACGCAAAAAGCGCAGCCAGGAAATGATGCAATCGATGTGGAAAGATGCGGGCGGCACCAGTCGTCGGTTGCTCGGTATTGGTCGTCTTGCTGCGATGTTGTTTCTGGAAGGCGTCAAACTGACCAAGAATGCGATCGCACTGCCGTTTGTCTCTATCGCCAAAACACCGCTAACCGGACAGGTGACATCGGGGCGCCAATTTACAACGGCAGGCGTATCGATGGCGCGTGTGGACGAGATTCGCAAACGTACGCGCTCGACACTCAACCATGTCGCGCTCACCTGCCTCGACGGTGCGTTGCGTCGTTATCTCAGTGATCAGGGCGTCGAGCTCAA
>JANOQY010000081.1:0-2581 GCA_031414995.1 Betaproteobacteria bacterium | reverse complement strand
CTTTCGCCTTTTTCCTTCGCACGCGTCTGGTAACGCAACCCAATCGCAGGCGGTACGATGCCATCGAAAACGCCGTGTATCAGAATCTGCTTTACGCCGAGCGGCAACATTTCAGATGGCGACGTATCCAGGAAGGGCGCGTTCTTTGGGCCGCTCGCAGACGTGCGAGCTGCGGTATCGACAAGTTGATCAATCGTTTTATCGCCACAGGCGTGCGCCCCGGCGCGTGCGAAGTACGCAAGATCAGGAATAGCTGCAATGCCGATGACTGCTTTAAAGTTCACAGCCTGTTCGCGCTTGAGTGCGCTGCCAGCCGGAATTTTATTTTGCGCAGCAACCCAAAGCGCCAAATGGCCGCCCGCGGAGTGACCCGTCACCACAGCGCGGTTCAAGTCGAGATTGTATTTCTCGGCAATTGTGCGCAGATGTGCAACACCGTTGGCCACATCGTTGAACGTACCGGGATATCCGCCGCCGCTGTGACCAACGCGACGATAAGTGAGGCTCCACACCGCCACGCCGCACTTTCGTAAATCGTCTGCCAGAAAAGCGACCAACTCAGGCCCTGGTAAATCGGCAAGCCAGCAACCGCCGTGAATCAGCACCACCACCGGCAATGCGGTTTTGGACGGTGCTGGTGGCAACCACAGCTCGCCAACCTGCAAAGCATCCTTGCCGTAAGCGATCTTATGGTCCGGTTGTGTCGTCTTCAGCTCAGGTTTGGTCAGAATCTGGCTGAAAGTGAGCGATTGCGATTCGGCGGATGCACTGGTCATGGCCAGCAATATAGCAAGAATAAATTTGTGCACGGGGTGCCTTGGGGAAAGGACGATGGCGGAGATGATCGCATATCGTTGCCGTACATTTTTGTGCAGGTGAAACCTCGGCATAGTGGCTAGCTGCGTGTTATCTGAGATTTTCCTTTTAGTCTTTCTGCATCACCGCCAGAAACAATGGCGAGCCCACCAACTTATCAAGCCATGTTGCCAATGGTCCCTCGTAAGCTGCATCAAACCAAGCTTTGTCCACATGGGCAAACTGGCGGACGAATGGAAAGATAGCTGCATCAGCGAGACCCAATGTTTCACCCATCAGAAATGTATGCTTGGTGAGACGCGAATTCAACATCCGCAAGAACGCACCCGCCTCATCCTGGTATTGCCTGGCAAAATTTGCGGGCGTATTTGGCTGGCCACGGTTAAGGTACTTGTACCGATCGAGGAGTTGCTTGAACGATCCATCGTTCTCATCGATCAACGCCACTGCTTCCGCCGACCATCCGGCATCGCCACTTATCCAGCCATCCGGATCGTGGATGGCAAGTGCCCAGCGCATGATGTCCAGGCTTTCATCGATGACGCTGCCATCGGCGAGTTGCAGCACAGGCACCGTGCCTTTCGGCGAGCATTCCAGCATCGCCTGTGGTTTGTTTCGAAGATCAACTTCGCGCGTCTCCACCTCGATACCGCTGACATTGATTGCCAGCCGTGCGCGTATCGCATAGGGACAGCGGCGAAAAGTGTAGAGAATGGACTTCATTGATTGGCGGCGTGTTGTGCCTGACTTGCTATTAATTCGGCAATCAAACATGGTAATTCATTGCGTGGTGATTGCGTCCTCCCGGCCTTTGTGTCTGACGCTAAAAAACATCAATTTCACTTGCCCTCCACGCGCCGCACGCACAACTTGAATGTCGGACTGCGATGATGCTAACTGAGCAATCTCCCAACCCTATCATTTCGAACCCAGCTTCATCGGGTGAGAAATCTGCTGTTGCGGTGTTGTCGTGCAAAAGCAGATATCTCTCTTCGTTCGAAATGACAACGGATATTTATTAAGATAGCAGCTGGGGGGTTAGCGAGACTAAAGTGGCGACCAGCAAGCGTTTGTCCTACGCCCACATCAGACTTCGCCGCTACACCGTATTCGGTGTACAGAATAAATTATCGTCAGAACCGCTCATTAGCGAATTCTCATACGGTCGATATGCGATCGTCTGCAACATTCCTTCTGGAGATACGCACCATGAACAAAGATCAAGTCAAAGGCACCATCAAAACCGCTGAAGGCAAGCTTCAACAAGCTGCCGCCAAGATTACCGGCAACGAAACGCAGCAGGCAAAAGGCATGTTGAAAGAAGTCGCCGGCAAAGCGCAAAAGAACTACGGCGATGCAAAAGAAACAGTGAAGGACGCCGCCAAAGGCAAATAAGTAACGCAGCGGGCCTGACGCGAAATGTGCTTTCGCGTCGGGTCGTTTTAATTTTTTCGCGTTACGCGACTAACCACCTTTGCTCCGCCGCGCGTCGTCGTCGCAGTCGTTTGATCAGCCGCACCCTTCGCCTGCTCAATCGCCGACACCACCAGATACGCCGACCGATCCATATGCGCCCGCTTCGCCGCGCGATCAACAATCGCGAGCTCACTTTTCCGCGCCGTGATATTCACCCGCACCGTGGCGTCGTTCATGAATGACAAATCGACCGGTGCCAGCGTGACCGCATAAGCATCGCGATATTCAGATGCTGCCTTCCACCGATCCAGCTCCGTTGGCTCAGGGGCAATATCCTCGCCATGCAAAT
>JANOQY010000080.1:0-3589 GCA_031414995.1 Betaproteobacteria bacterium | reverse complement strand
AGAGATTCTTGGCCGCTACAAGATACTTCGCGTCATCGGCCGTGGCGCGATGGGTGTCGTCTATGAGGCGATTGATCCGGACATTGACCGCGTCGTCGCCATCAAGACCATCAACCTCACCCTGTCGCCAGAGGAGATGGTCCAGTACGAGGCGCGCTTCAAGCAGGAAATCAAGGCGGCAGGCCGCCTGAATCACCCCAACATCGTCACCATTTACGATGTCGGCAAAACCGACAACATGGCCTATATGGCGATGGAGTTCATCAGCGGCTGCGAACTAAAGGACTTGCTTAAGGCCGGCACCGCATTGCCGATCGACGTTGCGCTCAATATCGTCGCGCAAGCGGCCGAGGGACTCGCGTTCGCGCATAGCCGCGACATCATTCATCGCGACGTCAAACCCGCCAACATCATGCTGCTGGAAAACGAAGAGGGCATGGTCGCAAAAATCACCGACTTTGGCATCGCACGGATGCCTGCCTCTGCCGTGAAAACCATGACCGGCATGGTGATGGGGTCGCCGCGCTATATGTCTCCTGAGCAGGTCGTTGGTCGAAATCTCAGCGCGCGCTCGGACATTTTTTCACTCGGCGTGGTGCTGTACGAAACCCTGACCGGGACTGCCCCGTTCGAAGCCGACAGCATCAGCTCGATCATGTATCAGACCGTGCATGCAGTCGAGCAACCACCGTCGAAAGTCAATCCGAAGCTGGACCCGGAACTCGATGGCATCGTCGCTAAAGCGCTGGCGAAATCGCCCGACGACAGATTCGAAACCATGAAAGCGTTTTCGCGCAAATTGCGTGAAGTGATTCGATCACGTGCGGACGTCACAGCGTTCAGCCTTGCGCAGCTAAGAACCTCGCCCGGGATGGGCGCCATGTCGCCAACACTCGTGGTGCCGAGCGGGGCAGACACCGATGGCACACGTGTCGTACCCGCGCTTTCCGCTGCGGCAGTGGAGCCGGTCGTACCGGTCGTACCGGTCGAGCCGATGATACCGGTCGCAGTCCTGGCGCCACCGATAGCGCCCGCACCGCCCACATCGCCGACCAAGCCATCAGAGCCAGACGACATCATTGAGCGCACCGGCTGGCCAGTCACCGTTGCGAATCAGTTTGATTCCACCCTTGCCACGTTGCGACTCGCCGAGATTACGGCGCAGACGGGCGAGCTTTCGGAATTCATCAGCACGTCGCGCCAGATGCCCGCGCTCAAGAATGAAACTGCTGAACACAACGAGCCGCCGCCAGCCGTCGTTTCCCAAACGGCGAACCAGAGAGCGGCGATCACCCTCACCATGGATCCGCTGCCATTCATACAGAGAAGTATTCCCATGCGGCCGTTGCTGCTACTTGGCGGGCTGGGTTCGACGGTGTTGGTTTTGCTTGTCGCGGTGGCGATGGCGTTCTGAGCGCTCGCCCGATGTTGTCTGAGCACCGCTTAATCCCGAGTTAGCGGACAACGTTTTTCCCCTGTCATTTCGAACCCGGTTTCATCAGGTGAGAAATCTGCTTTGGTGCCGGGATGATCAGGTGCGATATATTTCGTCCCGCAACCACCCGTTAAAAATATCCGAAAGCATCACGTGTTCTCATTCTTCGAAAAACTCGTTCACCCGTATCCAGAAGCCGCACCCGAGCCGACACCGAAAACGTTTATCGCATTCCTGTGGGCGGCGTCAAAAGGATTGCGTCCGTATTTGTTGATGATGACGTTGTGCACCGCCGCGATTGGCGTGTTTGAAGCGTTTCTATTCAGCATGTTGGGGCAGGTAGTCGATTGGCTTGCCAAAACAGAACCGGCTGCGCTGTGGGCCACACAAAAAGGCAATCTCGCACTGCTCGCCGCGATCCTCGTTGCCAGCCCCATCGTGGTTGCGTTGCAGGCGCTGCTGAAGCATCAAGCGATGGCGGGCAATTTTCCGATGTTGCTGCGCTGGAAATTTCATCGGCTGATGCTCTCGCAAAGTTTCAGTTTTTATCAAGATGAATTCGCCGGGCGTGTCGCCACGAAAGTCATGCAGACCGCACTCGCCGCGCGCGATGTGTGGATGATCGTGGCCGACATTCTCGTCTTCGTTGCCATCTATATCGCGACGCTGATCCTCATTGTTGGCAGCTTTGATCTTTGGGTGGTGGCGCCCTTCATCGGCTGGCTGGCGCTCTATACGTTGGCGGTCATCTATTTTGTGCCACGCCTGGGCAAGGTGGCGCAACAGCAGGCCGATGCGCGCTCGCTCATGACGGGGCGCATCACGGATGCGTACACCAACATCGCCACTGTGAAATTGTTCTCACACACCAATCGCGAAGCAAACTACGTGCGCTCGGCGATGCAGGACTTCATGGAGACCGTCTACCGCCAGTGGCGCATGATTACTGCCTTTGAAATCGTCAACCAGATATTGAGCGTGCTGCTGATCGCTTCAACTTCCGGTGTCACGCTGTGGCTATGGATGAATGGAAAAATTGGCGTGGGGGCCGTGGCGGCAGCGACGGCGATGGCGCTGCGGCTAAACGGGATTTCGCACTGGATCATGTGGGAATTCGCGGCATTGTTCGAGCACATCGGCACGGTACGTGATGGCATGACGATACTTTCAAAACCACACACGGTGGTCGATATTTCTGATGCCAAGCCGTTGGCTGTTTCACGCGGCGAAATTTATTTCGACAACGTGAGCTTTGCGTACGGCACCAAGGAAGCCGCCAATAAAAACGTTATCGACAAGCTCAATCTCACCATTCATGCCGGTGAAAAGATTGGTCTCGTCGGTAGATCCGGCGCGGGCAAATCCACCATCGTCAATCTACTTCTGCGCTTTTACGATATTCGCGAAGGCCGCATCCTTATCGACGGACAAAACATTGCGCACGTAACGCAGGATAGCCTGCGCACCCAGGTCGGCATGGTCACGCAAGACACATCGCTATTGCATCGCTCCGTGCGCGAGAACATCGCTTACGGTCGCCCCGACGCGAGTGACGAGGACATGATCAAAGCTGCCAAACGCGCAGAAGCACACGAATTTATTTTGCAACTCACCGACCCCGCAGGACGTCGCGGCTACGATGCACACGTGGGTGAGCGCGGCGTGAAACTCTCCGGCGGGCAGCGGCAACGCATCGCGATTGCGCGCGTCAAATTAAAAGACGCGCCGATATTGCTGCTCGATGAAGCCACCAGCGCGCTCGATTCCGAGGTGGAAGCGGCGATTCAGGCCAGCCTCTACAAATTGATGGAAGGCAAAACCGTGGTAGCCATTGCGCACCGGCTATCGACGATTGCCGCGATGGACCGGTTGATCGTGCTCGATGAAGGGCGCGTGGTGGAAGAGGGCGATCATCAAAGCCTGCTCAAGCTCGATGGTTTGTATGCAAGATTGTGGGCGCATCAGAGCGGCGGGTTTTTGGGGGATGCGTTGGATGAGGGCGAAGTAAAAAGTGTTGCGCGTGCGGATGCGCGAGTGATGGCGACATAGATTTTTGCCGGCGCGACGGGCAGATAGAGGATACAGTGTTGAAACACAAGCACTGGCGAGGTGTTCAGGCGGAAAGTGGTTGGAAAGCCGCACAAATGCTAGTGT
>JANOQY010000079.1:0-11057 GCA_031414995.1 Betaproteobacteria bacterium | reverse complement strand
TTGGCCCGGCTCGCGCGTCCTGACGGTTTTACCCACGAGCTCGGCAAGCTCGCGCGTCGTCCGAATACGTCCGATGACCCTTGCCGCAACAACCGCTCTTGCAATCTGCCTAGCAAACCGTTCTTCACCATAGCGCCAGATGACCTCCCCTATTTCTTGTTCATCAGCGCGGTTTATCCACGCTTCAACAGTCTCGCCACGCGATGTATCCATGCGCATATCGAGCGGCCCATTGAAACGAAAACTGAACCCGCGTTCCTCAACATCCAACTGCGGCGATGAGACTCCCAAATCCGCCAGCATTCCATCCACTACATTTTGCTTTCCACCCACTGCCTGTTTCAACACATCGCTTAGTTCGCTCATCGCGGCGTGATGCAGCGAGAATCGTTTGTCGTTTGTTGCCAAAAGCTCACCCGCTTCAATAGCGCGCGGATCGCGGTCGATGGCGATCAATCTCCCATTCGGCCCCAATCGTTCGAGGATGGCGCGCGAATGTCCGCCACGGCCGAACGTGCCATCGACATACACGCCATCTGGTTTGATCGCCAGTGCATCGACCGCCTCATTGAGCAACACAGTGATGTGAGCCGGTGTCGGGACGGCTGGCGAATTTGGGAGATCATTCATGCCACCGGCTATAAAGAGAAATTCTCGGTACCGGGCGGCAAGCCTGCCGCGCCGGATGTGAGCGACTTCAACTGCGCATCCCAAGCACTGGCATTCCAGATCTCGAAATAGGTACCTTGGCCGATAAACATCACCAGTCTTTCAATGCCGGCAAATTTGCGCAATTCCGGCGACAACAGCACCCGGCCATTGCCATCGAGTACGTGCTCTTCCGCAAAGCCAATCAACAGCCGTTTCCAAACTGCAGCGGCAGGATCGAGCGCAGGGAATTTCATTACCTTGTCGCGAATCGGTTCCCAGTGCGCGAGCGGATACATGAGCAGGCAGCCTTCGCGATGGGCCGTCAAAATCAACTTGCCCTGACTGGGGAGCGAAAGGGGCTCGCGATGCTTCATCGGCACCGCCATGCGACCCTTCACATCCAGATTCAACTCTGATGCACCCTGAAACACGCTCGATGGACCCCTCTGTTTATTTTTTGGATGAAAAGATGTGGAATTTTCCGGGGTTTCCAGAAAACTCCACTTTTCTCCACTTGTGGACACTATAGGCAAATAAAAACCCGCAGTCAAGCGGGTTTAAGAGGTTTTTTCGTTATTTGTCAGGGACTTAGCGTAACTTTCTCGAAAGATTTAGCCTGTGGAAAACTTCGTTGATAATTAATTAGATAAGCATTAAACCTAAAGTAACTTCACAAGTATTGAGGCGGAAATTGCTGTATTTTCATACACCTATCGACTTTCTGGCGCAAATTGCTCTTTCCGCCACGGACCTTGCAGCAATTCCCGCGTTTCCTCCACCGCAACGCGCCATAACGCGTCCATCACCTCGTCCGGTTTTTGATAATCGCCACCGAAATTTCCATCGCCGATCAGTTCGCGCGCTTGCTTAGGTGTCATTGATGCCATACCCGAGTAATCGACCATAGGTTGCTGATGCGACGGCTGCACCACGACAGCCAGCCGCGTGATCGGGAAATTTTCCATCCACGATGCGTGCGACGCCATCGGGTCGATCTTCTGTACCTTCGCCCACGTCTTCGGTGCTTTCCACCAACTGTGGAACTTCACTTCGATTGCAGGGTTTTCTTGCATCATGTATTCAATGAGATTGGCCGCTGGCTGATTGCCACCATGTCCGTTCACAACGAGGATGCGCTTGAAGCCGTGCGTGACAATGCTATCGAGCACATCCCGCACCAGCGCAAGGTAAGTTTTGAGTTGCAGTGATACCGTGCCGGGATAAGCCATGAACGATGCAGTCGGTCCATACGGCACCACCGGAAATACGGGAATGCCTAGTGGCTCGGCCGCATCGAGCGCGACCGTCTCGGACAAAATAGAATCCACCGAGAGACTCAGGTACGCATGCTGTTCGGTACACCCCAGTGGCAACACCGCACGATCATCGTGCTTCAGGTATTGCTCGATTTGCATCCAGTTGCGGTCGCGTATACGCATATTTCCCCACTGTATTGTTGACTTGTGCAAATAGCAGCATAGCTGATCACGGCTATGATGCGCTCAGTCCTTTACCTGTTATGGAGCACATCATGCGACCGCAATTCGCCCTTCTGCCTGTTGCCCTTATTGCTTTCAGCAATGCGTCTTTCTCCGCGCCGTCAAAGAAAGACACTGACATCGAAAAGATCGTCAAAGAAATTTCGGCCAAGCGCATCGAAGCCACGATCCGCAAATTGGTCAGCTTTGAAACGCGCAATTCGCTTTCAGACACCACCAGCGATACCAAGGGAATTGGTGCCGCACGGCGCTGGATCAAAAGTGAGCTTGAGAACTGCAACGCGGCCAACGGTGGGCGCATGACAGTCGAGTTCGATGAGCGCTTGGCGCCAGTGAGCGCACGAGTTGCGCAGCCGACAGCTATCGTCAATGTAGTCGCAACGCTGCCAGGCGAGCAAGCCGAGAGCCGAGACCGTATCTACCTTGTCAGCGGGCATTACGATTCGATGCGCGGTACGCCAATCGCTCCGGATGGATTTGCGCCCGGTGCCAATGACGATGCTTCAGGAACTGCCGCCGTAATCGAAATGGCTTGTGTGATGTCCAAATATAAATTCAACGCCACCCTCGTGTTCATGACCGTCGCGGGCGAAGAGCAGGGGCTGCTGGGTTCAACTTTTTTTGCCAAAGCTGCAAAAGCGAAAGGCCTCAACATCGCCGGCATGATCACCAACGACATCATCGGCAACACCAAAGGGTCGGACGGCAAAGTGGTGCGCGACCGCGTGCGATTGTTTGCAGAAGGTATTCCGCCACTGAAGGAAATGCCTGACGATTGGCTCACGCTCATTCGCACCGGTGGCGAAAACGATTCACCAGCACGGCAGCTTGCGCGTTTTATCAAAGCGTCAGGCGAACGCTATGTGCCGAAAATGAAAGTGGATCTGATTTATCGCCGAGACCGTTATCTGCGTGGCGGTGATCACTTTCCGTTCCTCGATGCGGGCTACGCCGCCGTACGCATGACCGAGCCCAACGAAGATTTTCGCCATCAACACCAGGACGTGCGCGTGGAAAACGGCGTGCAATTTGGCGACTTGCCCGAGTTTGTGGATTTTGCCTATACCGCCGATGTGGCGCGCGTGAATGCAGCCGCGCTGGCATCTCTCGCCAACGGCCCCGCCGCACCGCGGGAAGTGCTGATGGAAAACCTGAGAGTAGAAAACAACACCACCTTTCGCTGGGCAGCCAACGGCGAGCCGAATGTTATCGGCTATCGCGTGGTGTGGCGCGAAACCACCGCGCCGCACTGGCAAAAATTTGAAGACGTGGGCAACGTGACACGCACCACGGTCTACGGCGTCTCAAAAGACAACGTGGTGTTTGGTTTGCAGGCAATTGATAAGGATGGGAACGTGAGTGTCGCGACTTATCCGAAGCCGTTTCGACCGCAATAGGCTTGCCGTGCAACCTCACTTACCCTTGATGTTCTCCGCTTTCCAGTGCATCGCCGAGTAGATGCGGTTATAGCCGCTCGGATGATCGAAGAAAATAAATTCCTCGATTGCGCCCGGTTCGAGCTTGCGATATTCGGCCAACTTGAAAATCGCTTCAGCAAAGCCATCCGGTTCGCGCGCTGCGTTCAGACCAAATAGATCGGCCTCAACTTCAGCCGTGCGGATAATGGTTTTGTACACTGGTGTGGCGAGGAAAATGTAGACGGAAAATAACGCGGCCAGCAAAGGGAAACCGGCTGGATCGGTAATGTTGCGTACGCCGAAGCGTCCGCCGAAACGCGCTGCGGCCCAGGCCCATGTGAATTTGATAAACAACAAACCGCCGAGCAATACAAGGCTGAACGACACAGTGTGCTTGAGGCTGTGGTTCAACACGTAATGCCCCATCTCGTGCGCCATCACCGCGCGAATTTCGGCAGGCGAAGTACGATTGAGCAGGTTGTCGTTGAGGGTAATGCGTGTGGTGCCGAACATCCCGCTTACGTTGGCGCTGACGCGCTTGGTCTGCTTCGAGGCGTCCGAGTAGTAAACGTTGTCCACTGGTATCCCATTCGCGCGCGCCATGGAGAGGATGTCATCGCGAATCGGCCCGGGTGGCAATGGTTTGAATGTATTAAACAGCGGCGCAATGAACACCGGCCCTGCCATGATCAGCACCATGATGAAACCGGCACCCGCCACCGCACCCCAGGCCCACCATGTCTGCGGCAGGCGGCGCAGAATCGCGTACAAACCGGTAATGGCGACACCCGTAATCACCATATCCACGCCAACGCCGATACCAGCTTCACCCAGCCAGCTCAAAAAAGAAAGATTGGACAACCCGTACTGATGTTCGCGGTAAAAACCCTCGTAAAACGAGATCGGCAATGTGAGCAGCGCCAACAGCGGCACGTACATCAACAGATAGATCAACGTCTGCAGATTCTTCCGATGCGTGCGCTGCTCCGCAAAATCGCGCATGCGCGATGAAATCCGCATCGAGAGTAACAACCACGCCACCAGCAAGCCATATAAAAGATTCCACAGCAGCAGCCAGTAGCCGCCCTCGGCGTACGCATCTGATTTTGCGCGCGCTTCGCCTTGCAGGCGGCTCATGAAAGCCTGCGTGGCGGCAACTGCATCGATCTTGCTGGCATCAGTTGCCAGCGCGCTGGCTATTACCGTCGGAGGGTCAGGTATTGCCTGCTGCGCTGATGCCTGTGCGTGGACTAGACCGATCCATGCCCCGAGCAAAATTATCGCGATGCTTTTCATCATGTGAGTTACCTTTTTTTATCGTTGCAGCGCAAGCAGTTGGTTACTGCTAAAGCCGTGCGCAGAAATTCGTGGCTGGATTCTGCGCGGCTGGCATGATCGGGTAAAGGGGGACTGCGACGATTTGCGACCAAGTGCGACCAAGTGCGGGAATCATGGTGCGAAGTATTGGTGACGGCCACTGCGGCGATGCGTGTGTGCACGGGAAGCTTTGTGAGGACGACAACGGTTGCCTCTGAGCTTGCGTGAGCGAGGAGCGCATGAACTACTCCAATTCATGCGCTCCTTGGCCAATGCATGGATGTCCAGTGCGCCATCCGCCCAAACATAGCGCGGATTTCCGCTTAGTGCGATTGCTGGCAGGGCACGCCGACATTACAACGCGCAAATTCGTACACTTTTGGCGCGGGGACGATTGAATCAGATTCCTGCGCAGCATCACCCGCAGGGTAAGTTTTTGCAGTTGGAGGCATCACGAGCGTGGACAAGAAAATTGCCGAGGATTCTTGACACAAAACTGGCAATCTCACGCAAATTGCTTACTTACGTCGTACACGAGAAAGTGGAAGCGCACCGATAAGCCGGATTCTGTTACGGCACTTGCGTGCTATGACGGTCATTCCTCTGGGACGCACGTTACCGTGCGCCTCAAGCACCCTACCCGCAGGCTCCGCGGGACACACGTCAACGCCTGCCTATTTGGGTTTGCTCCAGGTAGAGATTGCCCGTTTCACCCTGCTCAGGTTTCCCTGAGCAGACTCGTCTCTGTTGCTCTGATCCTCACCTCGCGGTGGATGGGGGTTACCCACTACCCTGCCCTGTGGAGTCCGGACTTTCCTCTACGAAAACAAGTTCGCAGCGACCGTCTGGCGCGCTTCCGTGGTCATGGTATCACGCAGCTAGTTCGCGTCTGCTGCGCTCGCTTCACGCATACGTCCACTGCGGAAATATTGTGCGTCATCATAAAACGCAGGCGATTCATTTTCTTTCCACCAACCCGGCACACCCAGCCACGGCAACGGCGAGAAATTTTTTGATGACGACAGATTAGTTTGATCCATTAGCCACGCCGCAGCGCGCACATCAATATGGCGCATCTGCGCGGCGTGACTAGATGTGAGAAAGGCATCATCGACTAAAAACAAAATCGCCTTTGCGGTTACGCCCACGTATGGATCAAGCGCTTTTTCCAGCATCGAATGTCCAAACAGGAAAAACCTCATGCCGGTTGATACTTCTGCGCGGCGCTCAACGAATAGTGTTTTCCATTCAAAGCGCCGAATGTGTTCCAGCAAGGATTCATCGCGGCTCGTCACGATGATGCCGCCTTCATCGAATAGTGTGAGCACATCACGTGGGATGGAGCGTTCGCGAATTTCCTTCTCGCCGCGTGCCGACAACAGCCGCGCATGCATTTCGCTGATCGCACCCTTTGCATCAGGAAAAGCGAGCCACGACATCGCGTTAAAGAAGTCGTGCCAATTTTCGCGGGTTGCGATTTCACCAGATCCGGCAATACGCGTTTCGTAATGTGTGGTGTTGACGGCAGCCGCGCAGGCGGCATTGGCGACAAACCGGATCGGCTGACCACGAAAATTTTTGTGATCCGCAGCGCACGCATTGAGTCTGGCAATGCCCGGCCATGCAGCATCGCCAATTAATCGTTCCAGCGGCTCGCGACACGAATCAAATGGCGCAGTCACAAATTGCTGTCGGGCGCGCTGCCAATCCATCGCTATTGCGATGAAACGAAACGCCAATGCATGGTCTCGCCGGCACGCAACGGGACGAGGGTCGAATCCGGGAATGCAACTTCCTCCGGCACCGTCCAGCTCTCTTTTTTCAGTGTGATGCGACCCTCATTGCGCGGAAGACCATAGAAATCCGCGCCGTAAAAACTGGCGAAGGCTTCGAGTTTATCCAGCGCATTGACGCTTTCAAACACTTCGGCATATAGCTCCATCGCGTGCGGTGCCGTATAGCAACCGGCGGCGCAGCAACCCGCCTCTTTCATATTTTTCGGATGTGGCGCGCTGTCCGTGCCTAAGAAAAATTTTGGGTTGCCGCTGGTGGCCGCCTTCAACAAGGCAAGGCGATGTTCTTCACGTTTCAATACCGGCAGGCAATAAAAATGCGGTCGCAACCCGCCTTTGAAAATGGCATTACGGCTATAAAGCAAATGTTGCGGCGTGATGGTTGCTGCCACGTTAACGTTCGCCGCCAATACGAACTTGACGGCATTGGCGGTGGTGATGTGTTCGAGCACAATTTTCAGTTTCGGGACGCGCGACACGAGCGGAACGAGGTGTCTGTCGATAAATACTTTTTCGCGCGCAAAAATATCGACCTCGGCATCCACGACTTCACCGTGCAAAAGCAGCGGCAGTCCGGCGCTTTGCATTGCCTCGAATACGGCATCGCACTTGCCAATATCGGTCACACCAAAATCGGAGTTAGTGGTGGCACCCGACGGGTAATATTTAACCGCCTTGACGAAGCCGCTCGCCGCAGCCAAAGCGATGTCGTCGGGCGACGTGTTGTCGGTCAAATAAAGCGTCATCAGCGGTTCAAAATCGGAGCCTGCTGGCAGCGCGGCCAAAATTCGGTCTCGATATCGTCGCGCGTCATCCACCGTGCGCACGGGTGGTTTTAGATTCGGCATGATGATGGCGCGGGCGAACTGGCGCGCGGTGGCAGGCAGCACGGCTTTCAAGGCATCGCCGTCGCGCACGTGAAGGTGCCAGTCGTCGGGGCGGGTGATCGTCAATTCGGTCATGTAGGGATTATATCCGGCGGGTTGAACGGCTCCTACGGCAATGCACACGCGCGTCTGGGCAAAGGTCATATGGCATATGGTCATGTGGTTGAAAACCCCCAACTGTCATTTCGACCGCAGGGGGAAACCTGCCTTTTCTTTTTGCATGACGAAAGGCAGATTTCCCCCTGCGGTCGAACTGACAAATGTTTTTGGCTCATGTTGCCCAGACACTGGCGCATCACTTTGAATCGCACCCATCACGGAAGCGCAAGTTGACGGCATCCTGTGGTGGGAGTATTTTCGTGATTCAATCTACGTCGCGGTATCGACGAAAATCAAAGCAACGCACTTTGACCGCGCGGATTCTTACCCGCATATTGCTGTCATGGAGGAAACATGAATCTTGCTCTTCGCTCCCCACCATCGCTGAAATCAGCTTCCGTGTTTCTCGTAGGTCTACTGGTTGCAGCGACTGTGCACGCAGCCGAGTCACCGGCCGGCGACGCGCCCGAAAAACTGGGAACAGTGCGCTTTCCGATTTCTTGCAATGACGCGGCGCAGGCGCATTTCACCCGCGCCGTGGCGCTGCTGCATTCTTTCTATTGGCCCGAGGTGAAGAAGTCGCTCACTGCGGCCGAGAGGGCGGACCCCGGCTGCGCGATGGTGCATTGGGCGCACGCGATGGTGGCGATGGGCAATCCTTACACTTGGCCTGTTACCGGCAAGGCGCTGGGTGACGGCATGGCGGCGGTGGAAAAAGCCCGTCAGCTCGCGCCCAAGACAGAACGCGAGCAGGACTACATTGCCAGCGTCGAATATTTTTTCAAGGACGCCGACAAAATCTCCGGAGAAACGCGTCAGCTCGGATACGAATTGTCGATGGCAAAGCTCGCGGCTAAATACCCGGATGATATTGAAGCGAAGATATTTCACGCGCTGGCGCTCTCAGCCAACTTCGATCCCAACGACAAGGCCTACCGCAATCAGTTGCGCGCGGCGCAAATATTTGAAGGCATTCTCTCGGCTAAGCCCGATCATCCCGGCGTGTCGCACTACCTGATTCACTGTTACGATTCGCCGCCGCTGGCGCAGCGCGGCCTGGCCTCGGCCTATCGCTATCGCGACATCGCGCCGTCGGCACCACACGCGCTGCACATGCCCTCACACATCTTCACGCGGCTCGGCATGTGGGATGATTCCATCGCCGCCAACACGGCTGTGCTCAATACCGTCCGCGATCCCGCCGGCAAACTTCATTCCTGGGACTACATGGGTTACGCGTACTTGCAAAAAGCGCAGGACGAAGATGCGAAACGCGTGCTCGGTGAGATCCAGGCGCTGAAGAAAGTCGACGGTGAAAATTTTAGTGCTGCTTATGCGCTCGCAGCAATTCCATCGCGGATCGTGCTTGAGCGGCAGCGCTGGTCGGAGGCCGCGTCACTGAAACTGCCGATATCCGAATTCGAGTTCAGCTGGCAGCAATTTCCGCATGCCGAAGCAATCCTCGTGTATGCACGCGCCTTGGGCGCCGCCAGGCTTGGCAAAGTTGCGGCTGCAAAAAGAGATGTCACGCGCCTGACGACACTAAAAGTTGCGATGCGGGAAGGCAAACAATTTTATTGGGTGGATCAGGCCGACATTCAAATCCAGACCGTTAACGCCTGGATCGCCCGTGCCGGTGGCAAGAGCAATGAGGCATTGCGGCTATTGCGCGAAGCGGCCGATCATGAAGACGGCACCGAAAAAAGCGCGGTCACACCGGGCCCGATCATTCCGGTTCGCGAGCAACTCGGCGACATGCTGATGGCAACGAAGCAGCCGCGCGAAGCGCTGGCCGAGTACGAACGCGCCATCATCAAAGAGCCGAATCGTTTTAGAAGCCTCTATGGTGCGGCACGCGCTGCCGAGGCCGTCAATGATGTGCGCACGGCACAGAAGTATTATCGGCAATTGCTGGTGAGCGCGAACAACCCGCAGGGCATTCACCCTGAAACGCGGCATGCGAAGCAGTATCTGGCGCGGCGCTGAGTTTCTCTGCGTATAACCGCGACCGCAATTTTTTGCATCACAAGTTTTCAGGCGGTGCCTTCAGCGTCAAGGCCAAATCGTAAACCTTGTTCTTCTTTTCGCCCGTCAACTTCACCGCCAATGCCACCGCCTGCTTCAACGGCAATTCAGCGCACAATATAGCCAAAGTCCGCTCTAGCAATTGCTCCTGGGCGCTTTTTGCCTCAGTATCCCCGCCAGCGCTAGTGTTTGCCACCATGACCACGAACTCGCCACGGATATTATTGGCATCCGCCTCCAGCCACGCAGTCGCATCGCGCAACTTCACTCGGTGAATGTTTTCAAATTTCTTGGTGACTTCGCGCGCAAGAATAATTTCGCGCTCTTCGCCAAACGACTCGAGCAGTGCGGCGACCATCTCAACTATACGATGCGGCGTTTCGTAGAAAACCAGCGCGTGCGGGCAAGATTTCCATCCCTCAAGCGCACGTTTGCGATCTCCCGCACCAGACGGCAAAAAACCTGCAAACGTGAAGCCGTGTTCGCCCTCACCACTCGCGGAAATGGCGGCTATCACGGCTGACGCTCCGGGGATCGGAATCACCTTGAAGCCCGCCAGTCGCACCGCATTCACCACCACCGCACCGGGGTCCGAGACGGCTGGCGTGCCAGCATCCGTTACCAGTGCTACCGATTGGCCTTGCTGTAGCAAATTGACAATACCATCAGCGGCATTGCGCTCGTTGTGCTCGTGTACAGCGATCACGCGTGTCTTGATCCCGAAATGATTCAACAATATTCTGGTGACGCGTGTGTCTTCACAGGCGATCACCTGTGAAGATTTAAGTGTCTCGATTGCACGCAGCGTGATGTCGCCAAGATTCCCGATCGGCGTGGCCACCACATATAATGCGTTGTCGAGTGAATGCTCAGTTTCGGAAGTCACAAATTTTTCATTTTTCTCGCGCGATGCGAATAATTTCCATGTTGGGCGGAAATGCAGACAAAAAACTTCTGCATTTGCTTTTGATCGCCATCTCGATCACGGCATCGGTATTTTCGGCGGTTGCGCAGGAACGTGCAAGCAGTCCGGAGCCCGCGAATGCAGTGACTTCGCCTTTGGTCAGGCCACCGCCGGTTCAAGCGAGTGCGCCTGCGGCCACTACACCTGCCGCCGATGAGTCGCAAAAAAATGCGGCTACAGCCGCACCAGCAAAAGTAGCTGACAAACCGATCCCACATATCGCTTTGCTATTGCCACTTGCATCGAAAACATTTGGCAAAGTCGCGGACGCGCTCAAGCAGGGATTTGTCGCGGGTGCAGAAGCTGACGGAAAAAATGCCTGGCCCTATCGTATCTACACGGCTGAAGACGAAGGCGCTTCGCTTGCCACACAGTATCGCAAAGCCGTTGCCGACGGTGCCGCC
>JANOQY010000078.1:0-2865 GCA_031414995.1 Betaproteobacteria bacterium | reverse complement strand
ATGGGTGCTCATGTACAAAGCCTTACTGCCGGCGCAAGTGGGTTCGCTATAGGCGATTACACAACTGTCCCGGAACCAGGCAGTGTGCTTTTGCTTGGCTTAGGGCTGTTCGCACTAGGTTTCATGCGTAAAGGCAGGCAGCCAAAGTAATCATGCAACTAAAGGACGAAACGACCCGGCTTCAAGCCGGTTTGTTTTGTCCTTCATCAATTGAGGCGGATATCGGCGGTTCTGAGAAGAGTCAACGGTTCAGAAATTGCCTGAAAGCCTCACCATGCTAGTGCTTGGCTATTTTGCAAGCATCAGCTTAAGCTCACCGCTCGCAATCAATCGGATCACATCCTCTGCACCCCCGACCAGCACGCCCTTGACGAATATCATTGGGAACGTCGGCCAACCAGTCCACATCTTGAGTGCGTTACGTCGCCGCCAGGTGCTGAAGTAACTGCCGTATTCCAAATAATGGTGCTCGATGCCCGCTGCATCGAGCGCCTTGCGCGCTTTCTTCGGCATCGGATTCTGTGACATCCCGACCACGACCACCGGGTTCGCAGCAATGGCTGCGCGAACTTCATCGATGATCGTGATGTGATCGGTGGCGATCTGCTCGCGGATCAAAGGATGGATGTGAGCTTCGTCGAGAATGGCGCGTGGCATGATTTGAACTCCGCAATGTGTGAAAAGGTTGATGCACAATTATGGCGTGTGCAGGCGGCTGATCTACAAGATCGCAGATAAAACGCCTTCCACGCACCGCGTGTGCCACACTCAAGGCCCATCAGCCAGAAGAATTGACCAACATGTCGTATCAATCCACATTCGTCGTACTTGTCAAAGGTGAACCAAAGCGGGTCGGCGACACGCTCGTGTTTGCCAAGCTGGCGGCACAGACATATCTGCGCCCCGGTAATGCCGTGACAATTCGCTGTCCCTCCCCCAGCGGCGAAGCGCGCGCAGAGCCGATTATGATTTCGTACGATTACGACAGACAGGATTGGGTTAACGCGAAGAAATAGTGGTTTGCGGTTAGGTTAAGCGTGCGGGGCTCATTTACGTAAATCCGGATATTTCACTCGATACTGCTCAGCAACGTCGGCGAGCGTCTTGCCGCTGTCGGCGACAAGTTTACGGCCAATGGCACGCTCACTTTTTGACAACATTTTTCGATTGAACTGGTCGTTTTTCGCGAGCTCTTGGCAACTGAACATATTTGATCCAGGAAATGCATCGTAAAGCCTGCCGAGTCCAACCGCTTTCTCATCCTGCATCGACTTCAAACGAGCCTCGTCCCAACCTATTTTCTTGCCCAAGTGGATCGCCGTAGATAGTCCAACCAGGCTCCCATCTTTTTGAAACAACTTGTTCGTCAGTGTGTCGCAAAGTGTTTTACGCGTGTCGTCCGGGCTCGTATCGTGGATGCAATGGTTGACCAACGCGTATGTGGGCGAAAGCAACGTCGTGATGTGCGAGGCGGCAAGCTGATGGCTGATATGGAACTGCGTCAGTGGTGATTGCGCCTTCATGAGGTCAAAATTAGCAGCCACACTTAACGGCGGAACCCGCAAATCGTATCCGCTCGCAGCCGCTGCACGGCGCAGCGCATCTATCTGTCCCGCGACGTCTTTACGGGCATGGGCAGCATCGGCCAGCATTAGCCACGCAGCCGCATTGTCATGATCAACGGCCACCCAGTCGGCAATGCTAATCGACTTGCACGCGTTGTTGTAGATTCCTCCACACGCATATATCGCGGCGGCAATGATGGCTGGATCGCGCTCGGCCAACGCAAGCTTAACCAGAGGGGCAGCCGCTGCCGCTCTCACTTCCGGCTTGATTTCTGGCGGCCACTCAACGGACTGGTCTGGTGCCATGATTTTGAAAAAACAGTCGAAGTTATCACCGCAAATCCGATACTTTCTCTGCTCAGCATTCCGCTGTGCCCATTCGACCAAATGCGCCTGCATGTATAGTCCCAGCGCTTGTTCGCGCGGTTTATCGCTCTCAACAAGCTTGTCTTTCACCTGCGCCAGCGTCGTATTGGCGGCGCTGATACCGATCTCACTATCGCCAGCAATAAAAAGTGCGGCGTCAAAATCGGATAGCCCGCAGACTTCGACCTTGTCTCCTTTCAACAGCGCCTTCAGATTAGTCAGAATCGCCTGCCAAGCCGAATCAATGCTTGGCGTTTTTTTCGACTGAACCGCTTGCGCATAGGTCGCAATATCAGGCTTGGCATTAATTAGCGCCGCCACCTCTTTATCACGCGGCGATGCTGGCGCGGACTTGCCAAAATATTTTGGCAAAATATTCGCCTGCGACTGAAACAGATAGGCGACGATCACGCCTATCACGACGACCGCCGCAACCAGGGCGATTCGCTTTCGTCGTGAAGTGTTTTTTGTTTGTTTGGAATCGCTGTTCATCGGACGCGGCCATTGTTATACGGCTGATATTGAAGAGCAGTATGCGGGCATTTTGTCAGAACGCTTTATCAATTAAAAATATGAAACACCAGCATTGGTGGGCATCGCATGGTGTTTTTGCTCCAGGCACCGCACCACTGCTAGAGTTTTCGATATGGCGATAAGTATAGTCAGCCTGCCTCTTATAATTAGTCATTCAGTTTCTGGAGCACGACATGACTATCGCCTTGATCGTTCACGGTGGCGCGGGGAGCTGGCGTCCCGGCTCGGATGACGACGCCATTCGCGGCACCACAGCAGCGGTGATGGTGGGCCGTAAAATTCTTGAAACAGGCGGTAGCGCACTCGATGCGGCCATCGCTGCATCCCTCGTTCTCGAAGACAATCCGATCTTCAATGCGGGCACGGGTGCAGTGTTGAATTTTGATGGCTTTGTGGAATT
>JANOQY010000077.1:0-23313 GCA_031414995.1 Betaproteobacteria bacterium | reverse complement strand
GATTTGGCTGCCCTAAATGCAACTTTAAATTCCCGAAAACGACAATTAAGCCGCGGCAACGCCGGTGACGGCTTCAAGGATCGCCTTGCTTCACGCAGGCTTCACCAAGTAGGCAGCCGCGCCCGCCTCCATCACTTCGCGCCGGATATTTTGATCATCCATCGACGACTGCAAGACCACGCGGCACGTCGATTGCACCGTGAGCTGCAGATTCTTGAGAAAGCTGGTGCCGGGCCACCCGGGCATAAGAGAGGCTTGCTCAAGGCTCCGTCGAAAAGTAGATGGAATCAGTTCGAACCATCGAAATCGCGGCGTTACGGTTGATCTACTGGTCGCAGGCACATCAACCCTAGCACCGAAATTGACCCAACAGGCGCACGGCTAGCGTGTAAGACGCACGGTTCTCAACATTGCAAATGTGTTTGCAAACCGACTGTAAACAATTGTCACAGTTGTTGCATAGCCCAATGAATTGGCAGAAAATCCCTCCCATTGTGAAGGTCCGCGGAGAGCGCACGAATCTGCGGTAGCCAGCGGTGTTCCTTACAATAGCCAATGGAACTTATGCAAACCACCACATTTGATTCTGAACATTTCGCGACCGCCCCGCCGGCGAACATGGTGCTGGTGATCGACGATGATCGGATGCAACGCGAGATTCTCACCTCCCTTCTCACGCGCGCAGGTCATGCCGCGGTGCTAACGGCCGTAGACGGCAAGGACGCACTCGAATGCATGTCGGCACACGGATCACAAATTGGACTGGTCATTTGTGACCTGCAAATGCCCGGCATGGATGGTATGGAGCTACTCCGGCATATTGGCGAATCAGTCCACAAGCCGGCGGTGATCATTTCAAGCGCGACCGAGGCGCGCATCATGTCGAGCGTGGAGGTGATGGTCAAAGCGGTCGGGCTTAACGTGCTAGGCTCGCTGCCCAAACCGGTAAATCAAGAGTCGGTGAATAGACTGTTGGGGCGGTACGTTCACGCGCCGGCGGTCACGCCACGCACGAACAGGCTTGTACTACGCGCATCTGACGTTGATCGCGCTTTTGAGGCTGGTGAGTTCGAGCCATACTTCCAGCCAAAGGTAAGTTTGGCTTCCGGCAAACTGATCGGCGTGGAAGCGTTGTGTCGATGGATCCATCCGGAACATGGCATCCTGCGTCCTGCCGAATTTCTGCCGCTGCTCGAAGCCGAGCAAAAATTAGCCAGACTTACTCAAGCCGTGATTGCCTCGTCGATAAGGCATGCGGCCGACTGGAAGAAAAGCGGTCGCGAGCTCACTATCAGCATCAATCTTTCGCTGTCAGCGATTGATAACGTGTCGTTGTGCGAAGACACGTTATCGCTACTCGCGGCGAATAATTTGAAGCCGGGGAATTTGACGTTTGAAATCGTTGAGACCGCCGCGCTGACCGATGTGGCCCGCACGCTCGAGACCATGAACCGCCTGCGACTCAATGGCTTTGGCTTATCCATTGATGATTTCGGTACAGGATACTCATCGTTCGAGCAGCTTTCCAATATCCCTTTCACCGAGCTCAAGATTGATCGATCCTTCGTTGATGGGGCCGCTCAGGCACCGCGCCTTGCGGCCGTCGTACGCTCCTGTATTGACTTGGCCGCGCGCCTTAATCTCAATGTCGTTGCCGAGGGCGTCGAATCCCAGGACGACTGGGAATTTCTGGCCAACGCTGGTGCCGATGAAGCGCAAGGCTACTTCATCGCCATGCCAATGCCCGGCAACCGACTGCTTTCGTGGGCGGATCGTTGGACCGCGTTGAACTCGCATAGCCAGCCTTCACAGATGGATCGCCCCCCACCGCTTGCTGTCGTGCGCTAGTGAAAAGCCACGTAAGCGAGTGTTGGAGAGCGTTCTAGCCGCCACCACCACTGTTGGCCGCTACTTCCCGCAGCAAGTGCGTCGACTGCGCCTCTAACTCGCGACTTTCCCCATAGCGCAGAAGCAGCGCTTCCCACTCACTTTGTTTCGCATGCCGCTCGAGCTCAGCGAACAAGGCACCCAGTGCGGGCGCGCCCAAATTCAGGCAAGTTCCTTTGAGCGCATGCGCGGCATCGAATATTTTCAGGTTGCTTTCCGTCGTACCTGCAATTGACAGGAGCGCCGCGAACTTGGCGAGATCCGCGTCGAGGAAGTCAACCCAGCGCCCAAACGCCGCGGGTTCGCCCTCGCAGATAAGATCGATCATTTCCAGCACGCGCTCATGATTGACCAGCGGCATTAGGGTGACGCTGGCATCGGCCTTGGTATCGGCTGCGGCATCGCTGTCGTGTCTGTGCCCCATTTAATTATGCAACGCGATATCGCGTGTTCGGAAAGCGAGGTGGGAAGCCATCCCGTCGCCACGCCATCGCCAGCATCGCGGGAGCAGCGAAATGAGCGTCATTGCCAGCGTAGCGAGGTCGAGACTGAGTGCGGTGCTCATCGTCATCCATCAGTTTTTCGGCGCACTGTGACGCCCTTGGTGTGATCAGTTCTATTGGCTTAAAGTTTACAACGATTACCCAGCGACCTCAAACGGACGGGACCGCGCAGAATGGGTTCCGCTCTCTAAAAGACCTTCGCTACGCGGCAGTCCGCAAGCTTTCTCCCGCATCGACCGACAGTTGCGCCCAAGCGGATACACCCGCAATTTGCGCAGGCACTCAAGCGCCCCGCCACGGTATCATCGCAAAAAGCGAGACAATTGTTCACAATCCTCGCCATCAAGAGTCGGCATACTATGTTGAAATGCTTAGGTGATTGCTTTGCCGCTTTCGGAACGACTACGATCAACTTAGCCCAACGGGCATGCTTTGAGGTGACTCCATGACAACATCCGCGCTAACCAAAGACTTACTGGACAACACCCATGTCGTCACAGGAAACTATATTTCCCATATCGCCGTGCCTTGCCGTGATATTGACGAGGCCGCCCGCTGGTACGCCGACGTGCTTGGCGCGGAACCGGTGCGAATCCTCAAAGACCGCGTCACATTTAGCTTTGGCGGCGTTTTGCAACTAGTGTGTCATTTGGAGAAGCGCGCAATTGACCCCAATCCGCGCGCCTACCCACGGCATTTCGGACTCACCTTTTTACGGGGCGAAGACTTCACCAGACTGACAGAACATATTACTGAACTGGGGGTTGAATTCATGGTC
This sequence comes from Betaproteobacteria bacterium, assembly GCA_031414995.1. Lineage (GTDB taxonomy): Bacteria > Pseudomonadota > Gammaproteobacteria > Burkholderiales > Usitatibacteraceae > UKL13-2. The sequence goes on along the minus strand of JANOQY010000077.1, from coordinate 20,145 downwards.
CGTCCTGGCTTGCGATTTCAGCATGACCTCCACGAACATCAGACATTTATGCTTGCCGATCCTTCCGGCAATGTCATCGAATTCAAGTGCTACGTCCGACCGGAGTGCAGCTACTAATTCGAGCGCGTGTTGGAGCAGCGCCTGACGATCCACGGACACTCTGGACCGTACTACGTTTTCCAACCAGACGAAGTTGACATGCTGGTGGCACCAGACGTAGCCTCAAGTAATCTGATTTCTGTTGCCAGTGCGGCCTGCGCATGGCTGAACGCGGTCTCAACATCCGATAAAATCTGGCGAGCGCGGGCGACATCAAGCGCACGAGCCGCAGAATGGATGTCTCCACAAAGTCCAGCCAGCGGGGTTGCGCCAATGTTAGCGCTGCTGGATTTAAGGCTATGTGCAATGAGCTCAATTTCACGCACGTCATTATCGCGTATCGCCTCCTTCAATTTCTCGACCAGTTTCGGTGACTCGTCGAGGTAAATCTTCAGTACTCGGCTCAGGAGGTGCGGATCGTCGACATTCTCGAGTTCGCGCAGTTGAGATAACACTTGTCGATCTAGCACGTCGAGATCTTTAGTCGTTGTCGTCGCCACAGGCGCGTTCGCATCCGATGGAGAGGAGACAACCACTGGCATCCAGAGATCAAGTTTCGCTTTAAGTTGCTGGCGGCTAAGTGGCTTGGCAAGGTGGTCATCCATCCCGGCATTCATGCAGTCTTCCCGATCTTGCTCCATCGCGTTGGCCGTCAACGCGATGATCGGCGTGCGCTTAATATCGGCGGCGAGTTCGCGTTTACGAATCTCTATCGTTGCTTCAAATCCATCCAGTTCCGGCATGTGGCAATCCATCAAAATAACGTCAAAGATGCTGCGTTGGTGCGCGTCAAGCGCTTCACTGCCGTTATTGACAACAACGACTTCGTAACCCTGTAGCTTTTGCAACATACCCAGTGCAACCGCCTGATTGACGAGGTTATCTTCAACTAAAAGAATTTTGCCACGGCTGACCGAAAGCGGCACGCTGGCAATGTCTTCCACAGTGGCTGCGACCTCAATCACCTGCGCTTGCTTGCCCATCATCACCTGAACAAGGCTTACATAAAGGTCAGATTGACGTACCGGCTTCACCAGACAAGCATCGATTCCGACTAGCCGTGCTTCCTGGATCAGCGCGTGGTTTCCGACTGGCGTCAACATGACCACACGTGCGCCGGCGGTCGCTGACTCCCCTTTGAAGGCCCGCGCGAGACGCAGCGAATCCTGGCCCGCATATCCCAGATCAATTACTGCGAGATCAAATGGCGCGCCGCGCGCCGCGGCCTGCGTAAGGAGCTCAAGGCCGTGCTCGGGAGTCTCCGCGACACGAACGTTCATTCCCCAATTGCAAACTTGGGAGTAAAGGATGCCGCGGCTTATCGCGCTGGACTCAACAATCAGCGTTCGTAAACCGGTGAGCGCTCCCTGCGGTACTTCATGCGCGTCGCCAAGTGAAGTCCCCTGCTGTTTGTCAAAACTGCATTCGAACCAGAACGTGGAGCCTTTGCCAACCGCTGAAATGACCTGGAGTCTTCCACCCATCATTTCCACAAGTTGTCTACTAATGGCCAGCCCAAGTCCGGAACCACCGTGCTTGCGCGTGGTTGAGCCATCAGCCTGAGAAAACTCATCAAAAATGCGCGATTGCGCTTCGTCACTGATACCCACGCCCGTATCTGAAACCTCGAAACGTAGCGTCAGTGTCGAGTCGGTATTTTCAACCCCTGCAACGCTGATGACAATTGCGCCCTTCCGTGTAAATTTGATCGCATTGCCCGTGAGGTTGGTCAAGATTTGACCAAGCCTCAATGGATCGCCCTTGACCCGAGTATTGAGATCGGCGGGAATACGGCAAGCCAGTTCCAGACCTTTGGCATTCGCTCGCTCCGCCAGAAGATCAACGATATCTTCGAGCGTCCGCCGCACATCCAGGTCGACCTGCTCGAGTTCGAGCTTTCCAGCTTCGATTTTTGAGAAGTCGAGCACATCGTTGATAATCGCTAGGAGATTTTTCCCGGAGGTTTGCACAGTTTCAGCGTATTTTCGCTGAACACTCGACAGCCCCGTTTCCAGCAATAGCTCCGTCATGCCAAGTACCCCATTCATCGGCGTACGGATTTCATGACTCATGCGAGCCAGAAACGAGCTCTTTGCCTGATTGGCTGCTTCCGCGGCTACGCGCGCCAATCGCAAGGCCTCCTCGCCTCGCTTGTTTTGCGTCACATCGCGTGCGACAGAGATTGTGCCTACAAACTCATTGTTGTCATTGACCAGCGGTGCGACCGCAACCTGCATGTCAATTTGGTTACCGGACTGCGTGGAGGCTTTCGTGTCATAGGAAAATCGCTCACCGGTCGCCAGTCTCTTCATACGTACGCCGACGTCGGCAGGACCAGACTCATCTACTTTCAATGTGTGTCCTACTGCCTCGCTTTGCGAGTATCCAAACATCGCAGCGGCACCATTGTTCCAGCTCGTAACTACACCGGTAAAGTCCTCAGTCCAGATCGCTTCGCTGGATTGCTCAACGATAGTCGCCAATAACCTGTTTTTGGATTCACTCGCGCCGAGTGAGGCAAGCAATCTTTCAGTATTGTTAGCCATGTTGTTAAACGCTTCTGCGGCCACGCGAACCTCTGTAGAACCCTCCGCCGGTATTCTCACGGCGTGGTCGCCCTGACTAAAGCGATTAGCACCTTCAGCCAACATGCGCAATGTGCCGAGGTTGCCGCGGAAGATTAACCAAATGAATTGCAGCATCAAGAAGAGTGTGACGCTCAGAATTTGTATCTGCTTGACAAACTGTAGCCATAGCCGATTCTGCGTTTTTACCGGTGTCATTTTCGCCGACAGCGTGCCATATCCAACGCCACCCGCAGTCACTTCTAGCGTCTCTTCCGCAACCTCAATTGAGGCGATGACGGTGAACCATCTCGGAGCGTCAAGTTTATCCGGCGTATCTTGTGCGGCGAGTTTTCTGCCCTGATTGTCGGTCCATTCAAAACGATCCATCTCGCTTTTGGTCACCTGTTTTTTTAGCAGTTGTTCAATCGCGGCGTATTCACCCAACAATGCTTGATCCGCAACCAGCGGCGCCAGAAAGGCAAGTGTTTCGGTGAGTTCCCGCTTTAGGCGCAAGGAATGCTCTGTCGCACCGTCGGCAACGAACAGGAACGTCTGCACGCTACCACCGACAATGATAGCTACGCCAACAGCGAACATGAGCCGTGGCACCAGCCCCCACTGAGACCAAAACCCAGACAAGCCTGCAAATTTCATTCCCGCCTCCCGCACCTGTAACGCACCACCTATTGTCAACTCACTTGACTTGGGTCTGGCGGTAAAACGCCCGGTAATTGTCGTAGTCGCGATTCTCTGCCGCGATAAAACCTAACTCGCCTTTGCTTTTCAGGAGTTCGGCACCTGCCTCGAGGATCTTACTTCCCTCGGGATCCTTGACCATGGCAATGAGTGCGTTCCTTACAGCGGTCACTTTTTCAGCGGGCACTTTAGGATTCGCCATGATACAAAGATCCTGATAAACCTCTGATGTCCAGAGCACGCGGTATTCGAAAGCTTCGCGCCGCGCATACCGAGCCATGATCGTGCTGTTGACTCCCGCAGCCGCCACCTTGTGGATCCTCAACTGGGCCGAGGAGGCTTCTTGATTGCCTGTTATGACCACATTTACATTAACCTTCGCTTTAATGAGCGCATCGAGCGGGAGCCAGTAACCTGTGAACCCGTCTTTGGACACAAAAGCGACATCTTTTCCATTCAGATCATCGAGGGTGCGTACCGGCGAATCGGCAGGCACTACGATTTGCGCCTGAATCCCCGGGCCGGCAGGCCGCGCGATCACTTTGTAACCGAGACGGTCCCGTTCCGGGGTGAAGAAATGGTTCGTGTATAGAAAGTCATAAAGCCCTTTTTCGGCAATGGCGTTGCCGTCTTGAGCCGTCTTCGCGAGCTTTAGTTCAAGCGGAACGCCACTTTTCGCGGAGACGTAACTAAGAATCGGGTTCCAATATTGCGCTGTAAGCGCCACACTGCGCTGATTTAATACATGGAAAGCGAGGGGCTTCTCGGCGGCGCGCGCGCGCGTTGGGATCGCAAATATGACAACGGCCACTGCTAGCGACACCAACAAAACTGCAGCGTGTATCAAGCTTCGTGGTTTCATTGCATTTCCTCCAAGGGGCAAATTCATCAAAAAATGTTGGCGAATCGTAAGTATTGAAAGTAGTAAAAAAAGCAACTATGAAGCTGAAAATTATATCGCAGCCTTGATAAATAACATTGCACCGCTTAGGACAAGCAGGGCACCGACAACCTTCAACATGCCCTCGCTCGTCAAATCGGTATGCACCTTGTTGCCGGTGTAGAGCCCAAACGCCATGGGAATCAGTGCAGCCAAATACATCATCTGCAGCTTCGGATCACTTAACAGGCCTGCGAAAAAAAATAACGCCAACCGGAACCCACCGTCAATGGCGATGAGGCAAGAAAAGGTAGCGCGCACAACACCTTTATCAAACAACCGACGCGTGAGATACATGATGTATGTTGGTGAACCGGCACCAAACAAAGCACCCGCTCCACCGCCTAGTAATCCTGCCGGAATAGCCCACGCTTGGGACAATTTGTCTTTGGCTCGTTCACCAAAGATGTTTCGAATACCGAAAAACATCGTGAACGCGCCAAGCGTGACCAGAATTGGCGTGGTCGGCAGCTTTAGCAAAGCATAGGTGCCGATACATGCGCCAATGATGCCAAGTGGCAAGAGAATCTTGATTTCACCCCAATCAACCAGCTTCCGGTTGACTCTGCCCAACGCAATTGAGGCCGTAAAATCCAGCGCAAGAACGAGTGGAATGGCAAACTGCAACGGTTGGGAAAGTGCGAGTAACGGTACCGAGATCAAGCCGGAGCCGAAACCGGTAATGCCACGGATAAAATAGGCACTCAGCACGATGCAAAGCACCAAAATCATGTCGACCATTGTCGATTCCTAGAATTGAAAATGCGGGCGTTGCGCCAGTTGTACACTGGATGTCATTTACTCGTCACGGAGTCTACATGATTGCCCTTTGCGCAGGAGTCAAGACTCAATTGTTCACACTTTGAAAGTGCCAAAAACGCGGAAATCCGCGACAATATGTGTAGCGGCGTAGGGTGCATCGTAATCTTGCCGCCTAGCAAGCGCGGCGCTAACAAATCTTGTTGAACCTTGGCTGAAGTCTATTAAACTCAGTATAAATTGTCGCGAAAGAGCCTCAGGTAGCCTACGCCATGTTTTTTTCGAGCGATCAGGAGAATCGTATGACAAATGAATCAAAAATCGAAATCGATCCATTGGGAATGATCGGCGCCGAAATCAAGGGCATTAATCTGGCGCAAACAAGCACGCTCGACATCGAGACGATCAAAAACGCATGGTATCGGCATGACGTACTCTTGTTTCGCAACCAGCAAATCACGGATGCTGATCTACTATCGTTTTCACGACATTTTGGTGCACTCGATTCGCCGCCGAATCAGGGCGCGGGAAGAAAATCTGCATTGGGGTACCCCGAAGTTTATGTGGTCTCAAACGTGCTGGACGAAAGCGGCGAGCCAATCGGCGCGCTTGGTGATGGCGAGGCCACCTGGCACACAGACATGAGCTATCTACCTGAACCACCGGATGCGTCAATGCTGTATTCGCTGGAAATTCCCGCTGTCGGCGGCGACACTTGGTTTAGTAGCATGAAGGTCGCGCTCGCCACGATGCCCGCGGATCTGGTAGCGCGCTTGCGTACCCTCAACATTAAACATGACGGCACCTATGATTCTGGTGGTTATCCCCGCAAAGGCGTCACGCCTTCAAACGACCCACGCACTTCCGTGGGTACGTCGCATCCTGCGATCACACAGCACCCTGTATCCGGTGATCACTCGCTGTATCTTGGTCGTCGCCGCAACGCTTACATCGTAGGCCTTGATATTGTTGAGTCCGAGCGACTTCTGGATGAGGTGTGGACATACGTCGAGTCGGCCGTTTACAAACACCGCTGGGCATTGGGCGACCTCGTCCTGTGGGACAACCGAACAACGATGCACAGGCGCGATGCGTTCAATCCCGATTCGCGCCGGATTATGCATCGCACCCAAATCAAAGGCTCAAGCGCGCCACGCCGTGCCGGTTAACAGCCGACACTCTGCGGGCTGCGGGCAACACCTCATCCGCGTCCGATATTAAGTACTTTCCTATCGCACGAGTTTTTCACCTTGCACGGAGCATTGAAAGATTATGGAAAATAATTTTCTGGACACTCCGGAGAGAAGTGTCAAACCAAGGCATGCCGGGATAAACTCGTTGATCGATAATGGTGTTCCGACAAAATATTTCGTGGACGTCATTGAGAGTGATGCCCAGCTCATCGACTACGTAAAATTTGGCTGGTGCACGGCTCTGGTGACAAAGGACATTGAAAAAAAGATCGAGTGTCTCGTTAGTAACAACGTGGGATATTATTTCGGTGGCACCCTTTTTGAAAAGGCCTTGTCCCAAAACAAACTGGATGCGTTTTACAAATTCCTGAAGAATTTCGATTGCAAGGTAATGGAAGTGTCTGATGGCACGTTGAGCATCTCGAGCAAAGACAAGGCCAGACATATAGCTGACTTTGCCAAGGAGTTTTGCGTATTCAGCGAAGTCGGCAAAAAAGACATCGAAGAAGCTGACAACATGCCGATCTCACGTTGGATAGACGAAATTCAACACGACCTGGCCGCCGGCGCGACGAAAGTCATTCTTGAATCGAGGGAATCCGGTAAAAGCGGTATCTGTGACGCCAACGGCAATTTGCGACCGGGCCTGATTTCAAGTATTACCAGATCAAGGTTCCGTGCGCCCGATGCGCTCTGGGAGGCACCTAACAAGATGCTTCAAACCAGTTTGATTTCTTCAATTGGCCCCAACGTCAATCTCGCCAACATTGCATTTGGCGATGTCGTCGGGCTCGAAACCCTCCGCCTCGGCATACGTTCCGACACATTCAATTTGTACAATTCGACTGGCAGCGATTACGCGACTCGGCAGAGCCACCGCGAATCATTTGAGCACCCTGATCGACGCGGTGCGACGGGCCTCCTGACCGACCGGAGCAAGCAAGCCCACGGTGTCCATTGAGGTTTTGGGCAGCGGAAAGTTGAAACCAAAACGCTGCATCGTTGATATGGACTTGAATGTTATTCAGGGCAGCGAGGCGCAGTACCCTGCGGCCGACATAAATATCGTTATCGATGTGATCCGTGCGTTCACGGTCAGTCATGTGGCGTTCCTGCGCGGCGCGCGCGAGATTTTTCTGGTAAACACTGTTGAAGAAGCGTTTCAGCTAAAGGATCGGAACGCCTCGTATTTACTGGCTGGCGAGGTGGCGGGGCTGCCAATAGCCGGTTTTGATCTGGATAACTCGCCTTACACGTTTTCACAGGCCGATATAGCGAACAAAACGTTAGTGCAAAAAACGACCAACGGTGTCAAAGCAACTCTGCTCGCCCTGAATGCGAATACGACTCTGGTAACAGGACTTTCCAATGCAAAAAAAACTGCACTTCACGTCAGGCAGATCGCGACTCACATGCCGCAATGCAGGGTGAACATAATTGCATCGCACGCTACAGATGACGACGATCTAGCCTGCGCGGAATATATTGCCGATCTCATGCTGGACCAACACGTAATCACACTTGCAGGTGTTCAAAGCAGAATCAGAACGTCTAGGCCGGCCGAGAAGTTCTTCGATTTGCAGCAGCCAGCGTTCAATGAAAAAGATATGGCCTTCTGCACCCAGGAAGTGAATTGCGACTTTGTAATGCAAGTCGACAAGAATTTGGCGTTGCCAAGAATTATCAAGCGAATGACGCATTCAAACCATTCTTGAGTACGAAAACCGCTATGGTTGCGCAGCGGTAATCCCGGTCACCGCTTCGAGAATCGACTTGCTTGAAGAAGGCTTGACTAGCAATGCAACTGCCCCTGCTTCCATTACTTCGCGTCTTGTCGCATGGTCGTCGAGTGAAGTGAGTAGCACGATACGACAAGTTGATGCCGCGTTGAGACGCAAATTCTTCAGAAAGCTGGTGCCAGAAAGTTTGGGCATGCGAATATCGCAGACAACCGCGTCAAAGTTGGACGCCCGATACATTTCAAGTGCCGTCATGCCGTTATTGGCGGTCGCCACTTCATAGCCTGCGCGACGCAATACCGCAGACACATACTCAACTATTGTGGCGTCGTCATCAACGACGAGGGCTGTTTTTTTTGCGGTGGTGTTTTCTATTGCCATTTAATTCTCGATCTCCAGTTCGCTGCTGTATTACTGTTTGACACAGTCGATGTAGTACGCAAGTTTGCCGTCGCGTTCCGTTTCGACCAAACCGTGTATATCGGTTTCAAAGCCGGGAAACTTACCGTTGAATTCACGCGCAAAGCGTAAATACTGGACAATAGTTTTGTTGAATCGTTCGCCAGGAATCAGTAGTGGAATCCCCGGGGGATAAGGTGTGAGCAACACGCTGGTGATGCGACCTTCGAGGTCATCAATCGCAACACGATCAATTTCGCGATGGGCAAGCTTCGCGTAGGCATCTGCCGGCTTCATGGCGGGCTGCATATCGGATAGATACATTTCTGTCGTCAGTTTGGCCACGTCGTTGGCTTTGTACATATCGTGAATCTGCTGGCACAGGTCTTTCAAGCCCACGCGCTCGTAGCGCGGCTGCGTGGCCACAAACTCCGGCAGAATTTTCCACATCGGCTGATTCTTGTCGTAATCATCCTTGAACTGTTGCAATGCTGTCAGCAGCGTATTCCAGCGGCCCTTGGTGATGCCGATAGTGAACATGATAAAGAACGAATATAGCCCGGTCTTCTCCACAATCACGCCGTGTTCAGCCAAAAATTTGGTGACGATGGAAGCGGGTATGCCAGTCTTGGCGAATTTACCGGATACATCCAGACCCGGTGTGACGATGGTGGATTTGATCGGGTCAAGCATGTTAAAGCCCGATGCCATGTTGCCGAAGCCGTGCCACTTATCGTTGGCCTTCAACACCCAATCTTCGCGCGAACCGATGCCGTCATTGGTGAGCTTGTCCGGCCCCCACACCTTGAACCACCAATCCTTCCCCCACTCGTCATCGACTTTCCGCATGGCGCGACGAAAATCGAGCGCTTCCGAAATCGACTCCTCCACGAGCGCGTGTCCACCCGGTGCCTCCATCATTGCGGCCGCCACATCGCACGAGGCGATGATGGCGTACTGCGGTGAGGTGGAGGTGTGCATTAAGTACGCTTCATTAAACGTGGTCTTGTCGAGTTTGCGATTCTCGGATTCCTGCACGATGATTTGCGAGGCCTGCGAAATACCGGCAAGCAATTTGTGCGTCGAGTGCGTGGCAAAAATCATCCCGTCTTTTGAGCGCGGCCTATCCTTACCGATGGCGTGCATATTTTTGTAAAAGTCATGAAACGTTGCGTGCGGCAGCCACGCTTCGTCGAAGTGCAGCGTATCGATGCGATTGTCCAGCACATCTTTCAACATCTCCACGTTATAAAGCACGCCGTCGTAGGTCGATTGCGTGATGGTGAGGATGCGCGGCTTGGACTTTTTGTCGGCGATGAATGGGTTTGCGTCGATCTTTTTCTGGATGCTCGCTTCGCTAAATTCACTCAGCGGAATCGGCCCGATGATCCCCAAGTGATTGCGCGTGGGCATGAGGAAGACCGGATTGGCACCCGTCATGATGATGGCGTGCAGGATAGAGACGTGGCAGTTGCGATCCACCACGACGGTATCGCCCGGCGCAACGTTCGCATGCCAGACCATCTTGTTTGATGTTGATGTGCCGTTGGTAACGAAGAAGCAATGGTCGGCGTTGAAAATGCGCGCGGCGTTTCGTTCTGACGCGGCGACCGGGCCAGTGTGGTCCAGCAATTGCCCTAGTTCATCAACTGCATTGCACACGTCGGCGCGCAACATGTTTTCGCCAAAAAACTGGTGAAACATCTGGCCAACCGGTGACTTCAAAAACGCCACGCCGCCCGAATGGCCGGGACAATGCCACGAGTATGAGCCGTCCTGCGCGTAATGGATGAGCGCGCGGAAAAACGGCGGTGCGAGTGAATCCAGATAGGATTTCGCTTCACGGATGATGTGGCGCGCCACGAATTCGGGCGTGTCTTCAAACATGTGAATGAAGCCATGCAACTCGCGCAGGATGTCGTTGGGAATGTGTTGCGAAGTACGCGTTTCGCCATATAGGTAAATCGGCACCTCTGCGTTCTTGAACCGCACTTCTTCGATAAATGCGCGCACCCGCAGCACGGCGGGATCAATCTCTGGTCCCGGCGTAAATTCCTCGTCGTCGATGGAGAGAATGAACGCTGACGCGCGGCTTTGCTGCTGCGCAAACTGAGACAGATTGCCGTAGCTCGTTGCGCCCAGAACCTCCATACCCTCTTTTTCGATTGCATCCGCGAGAGCACGAATGCCCAGCCCGGATGCGTTCTCGGAGCGGAAGTCCTCGTCGATGATGACGATGGGAAAGCGAAATTTCATGGCGATTCCTCAGTGCGGGAAATTCAGGATGACACGTGATGAGCGCCGGATTATACGGCAGCGCTACTGTAAGCAGCAGTAATATTAATATGTATCTAGAAACCCTCGTCGGCCCGCAAATACCGCCACTGCCCCATCGGCAAATCTCCCAGCACCACGCGACCAATGCGGATACGCTTCAATCCGACCACACGCAACCCGACCAGCTCACACATACGCCGGATCTGCCGTTTCTTGCCTTCGCGCAAAATAAAATTGAGTTGATCCTCATTCTGCCAGCGCACCTTGGCGGGCTTCAATGCCTTGCCGTCGAGCGACAGGCCATGATTCAGGCGCTTCAAATCTTCCGGAGACAGCTTGCCCTCCACACGCACCAGATATTCCTTATCCATATCCGAGTCTTCGCCAATGAGCTGCTTGGCAACGCGACCATCCTGCGTCAGCACCAGCAGGCCAGTGGAATCGATATCAAGCCGCCCGGCCGGGGCCAATTCTTTCAGATGCTCGCGTTTGAACTCCACCGTCTCGCCCTGCATCTGGTTTTCCGGCACGACCAGCACAATCGCGGGCTTATATCCCGGCTCAGGCTGGCTGGACACATAACCAATCGGCTTGTTCAGTAACACCGTCATGCGTCCGCTTTGTGTTTCCACAGCCGCACGATCCAGTTTGACTGCGACATTCGGTAGCACTTTGGTGCCCAACTCACTCACGCGCACACCATCGACAAACACCCAGCCGCGCGCGATATATTCGTCCGCTTCACGGCGCGAGCAGATGCCGCGTTCTGACATTAGTTTTGAAAGTCGCAGTGGTTCTGAATTTTCCATTTTCGTCCTGATAGCATCCCATTTCTAAACACCCGCTAGTTTGACCTAACAAGGGGGATTATGCTTAAATCCGGCCTCAAACCACGGACATGGGTGGTTAGCTCAGCGGTAGAGCACTGCCTTCACACGGCAGGGGTCACTGGTTCGAACCCAGTACCGCCCACCAATGAAAAACGGCACTTTTGGGTGCCGTTTTCATTTTTGTCTTTCGTTTCCTGGCAGAAATTTGTTGCGCCTCCAGAAAGAACGCTGGCGGCTGATCTGTTTTGCCCGTAACGCCGTCCCGGAGACGGCTGAAGAAATCGCCGTCTTTCGCAACGGCACATCCAACGTTGGCCCGATCCCAATAATCGGCATGACCGCTGTGAAAACTACCGCGTCACGAGTGCAAGGCGCCCCGTAATTTGCGAACAGGAGTTGTCATTGGCCGAAAATCTTGCCGTGAGTCCCGAAGGGTTGGCCTCGATTTCCAGCATGTCATAGTTGCCCGCCAACCCGCTGCAAGTGTAGGTGCCGGTTGTGGATCCCATCCGCCCACCTTGCCGATAATTGCCGCTGTAATTGCAAACCAATCCGTTACCGTTGGTGGTCATGGCGAAGCTTGTATTGGAGTTCGAGATGGAAACACCGACCACATTCTCCACAGTGCCGTTGTTGGCCGGGTTGGAGCATCCGGATGAGGTTTGCCTGAACACGCCCGCATAGTTTCCGGTCAGTTCGTTATTGCGGAAGGTTTGACGCGTGAGTGCCTTCGTGACGACGACACCGTCCACACTGTAGGACAGTGTTGCCGCGTCAACGAACGCCGTAAAATTGACGGTGCCAACTTGTCTGTTGGTGACCAAATTGGTATTAAAAGTGGTACCAAGCCACGGGCCATTTGTTTGAAACATTGGACCGGAAAAAATAAGCGCCCCGGAGGCCGCCTGTCCTGCATAGGATGCCTGACCCGTATAGAAGGTGGGACGATTGTCGGTACCGTAGACAAAAAACGTCAGAAAGACCACTTCCCTCTGGTGTGTCGCGGTGACACCCCAACCCGACTCATTGGCATTCCACCACAGATCCGTCAGATCAGTGGTGAAGGTGTTGGCCGAGGCGAACGGAGAACATAGCCATAGAGACAGTAAACATGCGGCGTATTTTTTCATTTTGATTTCCTAATTCTTTCATCGTGATTGTGGTCAAGGGATGCTGATGGGTCGTAGTGTTGCTTGATCGCAGGAGAACTGCAATCCGGACTGCCCCCTGAAATAATGTAGGACCAGTCCGACCCACTGAACGGTACCCAAATTAGTCGCGTTGCTTGCGGTTCTCATCGTCGCGTTTTTGGTCATCGTCATCTTTTTTCTTGTCTTTCTTGTCTTTCTGCTTAGCTGTTACAGGCTGGGGCACTTGAGCAGGCGCTGCCGCATTGGGAACCGGTTGCGGCGGCTGGGGTATCGCGTTTGGCTGCGCGCGCTGCTGCTCACCTCTGCCACGTTGTTCTACTGGTTTGCCGCGCTGCTCCTGCGGTTGTGGCGATGCTGCCGGTGGTGCAAATTGTGGTGGTGGAATCGGAACAGCACTTTGTGCTGGCGCAACCGATTGCTCGCGCTGTTGGTTTCCCCTGCCACGTTGTTCTGGCGGTCCGCCGCGCTGCTCCTGCGGTTGTGGCGACGCTGCCGGTGGTGCAAATTGTGGTGGTGGAATCGGGACAGCACTTTGTGCGGGCGCACCCGATTGCTCGCGCTGCTGGTTTCCCCTGCCACGTTGTTCTGGCGGTCCGCCGCGCTGCTCCTGCGGTGGTGGCGATGCTGCCGGTGGCGCGAATTGCGGCGGCGCAACCGATTCGTTACGCCCCGTTGGAGCACGTCGTTCATCGGACCTTCCGCGGGTTTCCCCCGCGCTGGCAGCCGGCGAAACGCGCGGCGGTAATACCGTCGGTGGCGCCATTTGTGCCGGGGCGACCACGTTGACGACAGGCGCTGACGCTGTTGCCTTGGTGGGCCTCAAGTCCCTGCGTGCGGCGGCATCAAGTGGCCGCCCGGGCTGCGCGGCGAGTTGTTGCTGTTGTGCTGCAAAGCCGACTGGTGCCTCCGGGGGTGCGGTACGGGCAACAACCGCCCGGTCGAACATGCTACGCGGCGGTGCGCCACCTTGGGCTGCCGAGCCGCGTAAACTCTGCGCTGTCGGTGCCACCGAAGGAACGGCCATGACTGGTCCACTCGCCACCAAATCCCGCGAAACCTGAACCGCCGTTCTCGATACTGACTGCGACTGCACGAACGCATTCGTCGGCACCGCAACGATTGCGCCAGGCACCGATCGATTTGCGTAAACAACATTGGTGATGTTCGTGTTGTTGTAGTAATTATTAATGACGGTATTGTTGATAACTGTGTTGCTGATATTGACATTTTCAAAATAACCGCGGCTTACTGCATACGACGGCCTGTAGACCTCGCGCGGTCCAAGCGGGAACCAAGCGACACCACCAACGTTGCCGCTGGAGATGCTAAGCCGAAAATTGTTGCCGCCCACGAATGCAACCAGCGCTGGCGCGTAGTAGGCTCGCTCGCGCACCGGACCAGGCACCCAACCCCAGCTACCACGAAGATTCGTCCAGCGACCGTAATGGGATACTGCAAAGCCCCAAGGTGCATCATCCACCCACGTCCAGCCCCAAGGATCCACCCAAGCCCAATGGCCGTCGCGGTAAGGTGCCCAGTTCGCCGAGACACGTGTCGGGAACCAGACGCTGCCATAGGCCGGATCAACGCGCCAAGTACCATTCGCATCGAGATCCTCATAGCCGATCACATCCTGCGAGACATAACGCGCCGACGATGAGTTTTCGTAGCGACGGTCGCGATCACCGGACCAGCGGTCGAAATCATCGAAACGCGGCGGATTTACAGATTCGTAATCCCGCAAATCGTTGCCCCTGAAGCTGTAAGCCTGCCGTGAGTCAATGATGTACGCGGCACCGTCTCCATACGCCTCGCCCTGACCGCGGCGTACGAAAATATCGGTAGCATAGCCGTCCGGGTCCACCGTAATCCGATATTCACCGGGTTGCGTCAGGGTGAAGGCAAGATTGGGCGTATTTACTTCAAACACTTGATTGCGACTCAGTCGACGTACACGAACGTTCAACGTGCCCTGCAACAATTGCAATTGAGCGATACGATCATCGAGATTCAGTATTGATACGCTGGTGTTTGAATTGATGCGAACCATCGCGCTGCCGACCTGAATTTCAGCGCGCGCACGGGTGTCAACCCACACACGATCGCCAGTGGTGAGCGGACGGTTAATCGAGGCTCGCATCCAATCTTGCTCGCCGGCAGGCGAGAAGCTGACCGCCCCGGCCATGTAGCCTAATCGGGCGACCCGTGAGGGCGGATCAGCGCGGACTAAGCCGCTGAACGCTACGATGGTGACGCTGGCTGCGAGCAGGAAAGCCCGTAGGGACGACGATTTTATCTGCATGACGATTCCTTAAAAAATGCGCTACTACATAGGTAGTTTGGATAAGCCGCGATATAACCGATCAGCCAAACACAACTTGCGGCACCCTTTCAGCTACATCCATAACGCATGTATTCTTGTTTTGATGACAACAAAGATGCTGGCGTGTTATTTGTAACCATGCGCCAGCGCAATTTCTTATCCCAATTTCGGGTGCACAGTGCAACAGCATTGATGTGTGGATGGGGACGACTAACTTGACTCTGACGACCGGGACCGAGCCGCCGCTGATGATGGTGGTGAATTGAAATTTAGCGTAACGCTTACACTTTGCATCGCATAGCAGAGGCGACAAATAGGATAAAACCGCAACGCAATGTAGGACAGTGGGTGGGCTTAGCCTGAAACATATCGTCAGCCGGGAATTTGTTCGACTTTCGTCGCATGGAGCGGCAATGTCAGCTCTGAATCCACGGCAGCCCCGCCTTGCGCCAGCCGCCGATATTACCGCGCTGACCATGCTGATCAAGGTCCCCTTCAAATCCTTCGAGGATATTGAACGCTTTGGTAAATCCCGCCGCCGCCGCTACTTTCGCGGTCGAATGGGATCGAATACCGCTGCGACATAAAAACAAAATAATGTCGTTGGTTGCACAATGCGCATCGAGTTCAGCTACGAAATTGGTGTTGGCTTCGCCACTCGGCCAGTCCTTCCATGAAATAAGCGACGTGCCGGGAATGCGTCCGATGTATTCATTTTCAAAGCGGCTGCGCACATCAACAATTTTTGCGCCGTGCGCAACAAACAATCGATACGCTTCTTGCGGCGACACTTCACCGGCGTACGACAACGACGATGCCAGCGCACGTTGCGCAGCACGCGCCAGAATTTTCTCGACTTCGCTCACCGGTGCGTTCATGCATCAGGCCGCATTGCTATGACGATTTTCGGCAAGAAATACGCGGCCACGACGCGGCTTGAAGTGCACCACGTTGCCGGTCGTCACATTAAGATGCTCAAAACGTTCACGTGAGAGTTCGACTTCCACAATCGCGCCATTATCTTTCCTCGCCAACTCCAATCGCACGACCGAACCGATTCGGGTCGCGTGATTGAGCGTGGCCTGAACGGTATCGCTACCGGCGTCACTACCGATATCGATGTCATGTGGACGCACGTAAGCGGTGGCGGCGGTATCGGCAACATCGCTGTGCTCCGGCGCGTGAATGCGGCCACCGCTGACATCCGCAATGCCGTTGTGAACGCGACCTTCAAACAGATTCACATTGCCTAGAAACTGATACACGAACGGCGTGGCGGGATGATCGTAAACCTCATCCGGCGTGCCAACCTGCTCGATCTTGCCATTATTGACCACGACGACACGATCAGCCACTTCCAACGCTTCTTCCTGATCGTGCGTCACGAACACGCTGGTCAGATTAATTTCATCGTGCAGTCGGCGCAGCCAGCGGCGCAGCTCTTTACGTACCTTGGCATCGAGCGCGCCGAAAGGCTCATCGAGCAACAGCACTTTTGGCTCGATCGCCAGCGCGCGTGCAAGCGCGATACGTTGCCGCTGACCGCCGGAAAGCTGATGCGGATAGCGGTCTGAGAGCCAGTCCAGCTGGACGAGCTTCAGCAATTCATGCACACGTCGCTGAATTTCCTTTTCATTTGGACGCAGCGCGCGCGGCCGCACACGCAATCCAAACGCCACGTTTTCAAAAATACTCATGTGCCGAAACAGCGCGTAGTGCTGGAACACAAATCCTACTTCCCGCTCCTGCACCCGCGTATCGGTGGTGTCTTCGTCGTTAAAGAGGATGCGCCCACTGTCGGGTTTTTCCAGACCTGCAATCACGCGCAGCAGCGTGGTTTTGCCCGAGCCGGACGGCCCCAGCAATGCCACCAGCTCGCCCGGTTTTATTTCAAGACTGACGCCATTGAGCGCGTCGAACGTACCGAAGCGCTTGGATACATTGAGGACCTGTATGGTCATGGCCTGAATTCCTTCTCACGTTTTTCAAAGCGCATTTCAACGACTGTCTTGATCACCAGCGTAACAACTGCCAACAACGCCAACATGGATGCACAGGCAAAGGCCGCAGCGAATTGGTATTCGTTATACAAAATTTCAACGTGCAGCGGTAAGGTGTTGGTCGCGCCGCGAATATGGCCGGACACGACCGACACCGCGCCAAATTCTCCCATCGCGCGCGCGTTGCAGAGGATAACGCCGTACAGCAATCCCCATTTCACGTTCGGCAAGGTAACGTACCAAAGTGTCTGCCAGCCGGTGGCGCCCAGCACCGCAGCGGCTTCCTCCTCGTCACGTCCCTGCGCCTGCATCAACGGGATGAGCTCGCGCGCGACGAATGGGAAGGTGACAAAAATGGTGGCCAATACGATTCCCGGCACGGCGAAAATAACTTTTACATCCTGCTCAGACAGCCACGGCCCCAGCCAGCCTTGCAATCCAAAGATCAGCACGTAGATCAACCCCGAAATCACGGGCGAAACTGAAAACGGCAGATCAATCAACGTGATGAGCAGGCTTTTGCCACGAAAATCGAATTTCGCGATTGCCCACGCAGCGGCAACACCAAATACCAGATTGAGCGGTACGGCGATGAGGGCCGCTATAAAGGTGAGCTTGATCGCAGAGATCGCGTCCGGTTCGCTGATGGCTTCCCAATAGACGGCCACACCTTTGCGCAGCGCTTCATAAAACACAGCAGCGAGCGGCACGAAAAGAAACAATGCGAGATACAGCAGCGCAATCGTGATGAGTGTGATAGGCATCCAGGGAATGCTGCGCCGCGCCTTGCTCGCGCGAGGCGCATTCATGATTGTCGTCGTGAGCACCGCTGCCATTGCTAAGCGCTTTCCATTGCGCGCTGCCTGCGCGACCACCATTGCAAAGTGTTGATCGCAAGCAGCATCAAAAAAGAAGCCACCAACATGACCACTGCAATCGCGGTGGCACCCGCGTAATCGTATTGCTCCAGCTTGGTAATGATGATGAGTGGCGTGATCTCAGAGACCATCGGCATATTGCCGGCGATGAAAATCACCGAGCCATATTCGCCCAGCGCACGTGCAAACGCGAGCGTAAAACCGGTAACGACTGCAGGCAGCACGGTCGGGAAAATCACCCGCTGAAACGTCTGCCAATGCGAAGCACCCAACGATTGCGCCGCTTCTTCGAGTTCTTTTTCCAAGTCTTCCAGCACCGGCTGTACCGTGCGCACCACAAACGGCAACCCGATAAACGTCAGTGCCACCAAAATGCCGAGTGGAGTAAATGCTACCTTGACACCCATTTCAGCCAACGGCTTTCCCAGCCAGCCATTGGTGGCATATACCGCCGTGAGTGCAATGCCTGCGACGGCAGTTGGTAGCGCAAACGGCAGATCCACCAAGGCATCAATGATGCGTCTGCCGGGAAACTTGTAGCGCACAAGCACCCATGCAACGAGCAAACCGAACACCGCATTGATGGCAGCCGCCAACAGCGACGTACGCAACGTAAGCCAGTATGAAGCGAGCACACGCGGCGCTGTCACCGTCGTCCAGAACGCTTCCCACGTCATTGAGAATGTTTTGATGAAGGCGGCCGACAGCGGGATCAACACGATCAAGCTCAAATAGAAGATCGTGAAGCCTAATGCGAGATTGAAGCCGGGGAGAACGCTGTGCGGGCGGTTAACGGCAATTTGCATAACGACTTACTTCGCCCCCGGCAGATAAATCTGATCAAACGACGCGCCATCCGCAAAGTGCGTTTGCGTCGCCTTCTTCCACCCACCGAACGCTTGATCGATATTGATCAGCGCGATCTTCGGGAACTGCTTCTCATATTTCTTCGCCACCTTCTCGTTACGCGGACGATAGTAATGTTTGGCGGCAATTTCCTGCCCCTCCTCCGTGTACAGATAGTCGAGGTAGGCCTGCGCGACTTTGCGCGTGTCGCGTTTGTCCACGACCTTACCGACGATGGCGACCGGCGGTTCCGCGAGGATGGATAACGACGGCGCGATGATTTCAAACTTGTCCGGGCCCAGTTCTTTGAGCGCAAGGATGGCTTCGTTTTCCCACGCCAGCAACACGTCGCCGACGCCGCGCTCGACAAAGGTGGTGGTGGAGCCGCGTGCGCCGGAATCTAGCACCGGTACATTCTTGAAAACCGCTTTGACGAAGTCGCGCGACCTGGTTTGATCGCCACCGAATTTCTTGTCGGCATAACCCCATGCGGCGAGGTAATTCCAGCGTGCACCGCCGGAGGTCTTCGGATTTGGCGTGACGACGCTTACGCCGGGCTTGATCAGATCATCCCAATCCTTGAGCCCCTTGGGATTGCCCTTCCGGACGAGAAACACAATCGTTGAGGTATACGGCGCGGCATTGTTCGGCAGCTTCTTTTGCCATTCAGGCGAAAGCAGTTTGGCGCCGGTGCTACGCTGAGCGATCTCATCGATGTCGTACGCGAGCGCAAGTGTGACGACATCCGCTTCCAGCCCGTCAATCACCGAGCGTGCCTGCTTGCCGGAGCCGCCGTGGGATTGCTTTATGGTGACTTTATCCTTGGTTGCAGCGATATATTGCTTGGCAAAGGCTTTGTTGAAATCCTGATACAGCTCGCGTGTGGGGTCGTATGAAACGTTGAGCAACGTGACATCGGCGGCAAACGCGGGCGTCACAACGATATTGATGACGGTGCCGAGCGCAGCAATCCAGGCAATCGCTTTCTTGACTGACATATGTGTGTCCATTTCTGAATTCGTGAAGGACTTCAACCGCATCGGGGCACGAAAGTCCAGTATCGGCGAGCTTTTTCAGGCATAAATTGCCTGAACGGCGCGCCGGTGGCTGAGTTTGTATTTTTGGTTGCGCAGACAACCTCGTCCGCGGCAAACAGACGTGTGTGGCTTAGCGAACCTTAAATCGCGACGCGTGCGTCTGCCGCATTCGCGATTGGTGTTCGACGCTGGCATCCGAGATCGCCTCGGCGGCGAATACGTCACCGATACAAAGTACGGCCGGGCCAGTGAGTTGGAGCGCTGAGACGGTCAACCCGGCGAGCGTGGTGAAAATGCGCTGTTCATTTTCCAATGATGCGTTCTCGACAATTGCGACCGATGTGCTGGCTGCCCTGCCTGCGCGAATCAGTGCGGCAGCAATTTGCGGCGCCTGCCCGGCAGCCATGTAGA
>JANOQY010000076.1:0-15104 GCA_031414995.1 Betaproteobacteria bacterium | reverse complement strand
GAGTGGCTCATTGCTCGACAAGCTAGGCATCAAAACCGGCGACATCATTACCGGTATCAACGGACAGCCTATCAACTCACAAGGTGATTTGGTGCGGCTCTATCAACAATTCGGCACGCTCGCGAGCATCCGCGCAGAGGTTCGACGCGGCGGCGCGGCGGTGATGTTGTCTTATACGATTCAGAATTAGGCCGTATGTTGCTTTTATCATGAGTTAGTCGGTACTTGAGCTTACTCTATCGATACCTTACTTATCTCACTTCCAGTGCCGCGCCTTCATTCTTTTGCTTAGCTCTTCTTCGACGTCATAGCCGATAAAAGGCTGGCCGCTTTCGACTTTATTCGAATTAAAAACAAAATGGGTGCAACCGAAACGTTCTGGTTGAAGATCCGCATTCCAGAATCTAAATGAGGTGCCAGGACCGATGTGGCTTGCCGTCGCATACACTGCCGGCAGAAACTCTGACGGCAGATGAAACCGTCGAATGGGCAATTCACCTATTGCCTGAACAAATCTAAATGTATTTTCATACTTGGACGCATCACAACTCATGAATACCATAAGTTCTTGAAGATGCTGCGAGCTCATGCCAAACACCCAATTTATGCACAATGCATCGACTGTGCCTGTCTTTAGCGGTACGTTGAATTGAATTAACGGAAAACTTTGGTTTGGCTCTAAAGTTACTGTGGTGCGTAAAGTGCTTTTGACAAGATTTTCTGCCTCAGGGAGCAAGAAACAGCCCGACCAGTCTTGGCTCGCCTCAGCAGCGCTCAATCGTTTGAACGCTGTGCTGAGGAATACGCTTCCGTTTCCTCCATGGAGATAGTCTCCCAATGCGGTGGCCCCACGTAGAGGCATTTCCTGAATTGCAAAGTACTGCATGATATTGCTAACGCCACAAATGAAGCGGCAAACATCGACTAGCTCCAAAGACTTGGAAACCAGAACAATGTTGTCAAATACAAACTCCACAGACTCGAATATTTCAAATGCGGGGTCAAGTGGCGAATTGTTTGGCTCTCCGCTGGGAATTTCTCGGCAGATTTCTGATCTCGAATGTGCAATTATCTCAACGTAGTCCTTGAAAGTGTTTACTAGGCCTTCGCTCGAATTTATTCTTTTTGATAGCCCTAAGACATCGAGCATCGCAATGAGTCTATTTGCAGATACGTTAACGGTCATGTGCAATGTTGCCTTGAAGTTAGAACGCAGACGATCAGCATGGACAGACTTGATTGACCACGTCCCACCTACCCCCGCTTAGTCAACACCGCCTGCAAATCCCGCGCCGCATTGGTGTAATGCCCCACCGCGAAGCGTTTAGTTTCCATCGGTTGATCACGCAATGATTCGTCGAGCGAATACGAGTAGCGCGTCGCGAAATCGCAAATGAAGGGAACGTGGGGTGTATTTTTGTCCCGCCATGTCTTGTCCAGATAAACCAGATACCAGTGCGACATCGGCGGCCATTGGTGGGTCGGGTCGCCATAGGCGCTGGCATGGCTCCAGTCGGGCGTGATGATCTCGGCTTCTGCCCCCGGTTTCAGGACGCGCCAGACTTCATTGAAGAAGGTGATTCGCTCTGCTGCCGTGAGATGTTCAACGAAATGTGCAGAAAAAACGCCGTCCACACTGCCATCCGGCCAAGGCCAAGGTGCAACGCGCAAATCGGCCACGACATCAACACCCGGCAACGACAAACTATCCACGCCGACGTGCCCTTCCTTCTTTTTCAAGCCACAACCTAAATCCAGTTTCATTTTTACTCACTACGCTCGTTTATTTAAAGATCAGCCAATCCTGTTTAAGTGACGCTGCGATCACCCGCCAAGTGCGGTCAACAGGCGACCAATACGCTCCGGACTGGCCGATTGCGCCAGTTGTTCATGTTGACATACGATTGACGCGTATTTCCATGGCGCGTGCTGCACATTGTCCAGCGTCCCACGAAATTTTTGCTCGAAAAGCCCTTTGTAGCGGTGGTATTCCGCGTCGTTATTGCCCTTGGAAAAATGGATCAGCGGCAAATCCCGACACACGGCGAGGCGGTATCCCGCACAAAATGCCCGGTAGCTGAAATCAACGTCATAAAGATGAAATCCGTCGAAGGTTTTTTCATCGAAGGGTAACGACTGTGCGACCGCACGCCGACAGGCCAAAAAACATCCGTCGAGTGCTTTGATGTCAGGCACAACAAGCGGGCCAGCACCGTAGACCAGCACGCGATACTTTCCGTCGTCGGTTTCCGGCGCAGCGGTGGTGCTGAATACATACGGGTCGCCGGCTGAAATCCAGTTGCCATCAATTAGCTGCGTGGTGCCACCGACACCGATGAGGTCGAAATTCTGCAAATGGCCCTGAATAAGCTCGGCAGCGTTTGGCGGAATCAACTCGATATCGTCGTGACTGAAAACAATAATGTCGCCCGTCGACTGTGCAAAGCCCCGGTTGTAGCCTTCACATAGCGACTTTGCATCGGGAAGCAGGATGAATTCGTAGTCCTGAGAGGCAAAAACACGTTGAAAATGCGCTTCAATGCGTTTGCTTCGCTCGGGGCGATGACTACAAACAATGACTGAAAATTTCACTGTCGCTCTTTCCGCTTTTAATGGCGGTTTAAAATTAAAAATTCTTTCGATATATTCGCGCACTGCAGGCGGCTGCAATCGAGGCTTATTTTACTATCTGATCCGGGCATGCTTCCATGCGCACCGTCGTCATGTTGATGACGTACAATTAGCCATCCCTTCTCTCGTAGAATCCTGTGAGCGCAAAAAAACTCAACCTGCATCCGGCACGCTCGGCAATGATGATTGCCGTAACAGCCGCTTTATTTTTTATCCAGCCCGCCTTTGCCGACGATAGCGTCTCGCTGAGCTTCGTGAACGCCGATATTGCGTCCGTAGTGAAAGCAGTCGGCGGCCATACCGGCAAAACTTTTATCATCGATCCGCGCGTCACCGGCACCGTGAATATCATTTCGCAAACGCCGGTCAGCAAAGATATTGCCTATCAGATACTGCTTTCGACATTGCGCGTCTCAGGTTATGCGGCCATCGAGGAGCGTGGTGTCGTCAAGATCGTGCCTGAAGGCGACGCAAAAACGTCTGGCACCGTCCTTGACCGCGGCACGCAGGTCGCGGGCGACCGTATCGTCACGCAGGTATTCACGCTGCAAAACGAAAGCGCATCGCAACTGGCGCAGGTGCTGCGACCGCTGGTGGCCCCGAACAACTTTATCGGCGCGTATCCGGGCAGCAATGTGCTGGTCATCGTTGATTACGCAAGCAACGTCAACCGTATTGCCAAAATTATTTCCTCCATCGACGTACCCACCAGCGCCGATTTGCAGCTGATCAAGCTGCAATATGCAAGCGCAGTCGATGTGGCTAATTTGCTCAAAGGCTTGATGCCAGAGACGAACGTCAACGCCGCCAATCCCGGTACGCCCCCGAAGCTTTCGCTGGGAGTGGAACCGCGCACCAACAGCCTGATCATTCGCGCTGACACGCCGCAACTGGTGGCACGGATCAAAACACTGATCGCGGGCCTCGATATTCCTACCGCTGCGGGCGGCAATATCCATGTGGTCTATTTGCGCAATGCCGAGGCCGTTAAAGTGGCTGACACCTTACGTGGATTGCTCTCCGGCGCGTCTGCCAGCAATGCAAGTGTGACGCCGACAACCACCGCAGCGGCGCCTGGCGCTACGCCAAACACTAGTACTGGCGCGGCTTCCAGCCCGGTCTCGAGCAGTATTCAGGCGTATGCATCAACCAATTCACTGGTCATCGTGGCGCCCGATCATGTCTACAATTCCCTCAGAACGGTCATCGAAAAGCTCGATGCACGACGTGCACAGGTGTACGTTGAAGCACTCGTGGTTGAAGTCAGCGCCTCGGTGGCGTCAGAGTTTGGTATTCAGTGGCAGGATTTATCCGGCATCAATCGTGGCGGCGCGCAAATCATCGGCGGCACCAACTTCGGTGGCGTGGGCAGCAATATCATCGGCGCGGCGGGCAATATTAGCGGCATAAATTCGGGCCTCAACATCGGCATCGTGCGCGGAAAAATCAATATTCCTGGCGTCGGGGAAGTACTAAATCTCGGCGCACTCGCGCGCGCGCTGGAGGCGGGCCAGAAGGGCAATGTTTTATCTACGCCAAATATTCTCACCCTCG
Organism: Betaproteobacteria bacterium; assembly: GCA_031414995.1. Classification (GTDB taxonomy): domain Bacteria; phylum Pseudomonadota; class Gammaproteobacteria; order Burkholderiales; family Usitatibacteraceae; genus UKL13-2. Next base: position 10,919 of record JANOQY010000076.1, on the reverse strand, counting down.
ACAATGAGGAAGGCAAAATCACCGTCGGCCAAAACGTGCCATTTTTGACCGGCAGTTTTACCCAGACCTCGACCGGCGCAACCAATCCGTTTCAAACTGTTGAGCGCAAAGATATTGGCCTGACCCTGAAAGTCACGCCGCAGGTTGCCGAAGGCGGTGCCGTCAAGCTCAAGGCCTTCCTTGAGGTATCGAGCGTGGTGCCAACCTCAAGCGCGGTGAAATCGGTGGATCTCATCACCAATAAACGCGCCATCGAAAACACCGTGTTGGTCGATGACGGTCAGATCGTCGTGATTGGCGGGCTGATCTCGGACGACACTAAAAACAACGATAGCAAAGTGCCGCTGCTGGGTGATATTCCGTTCATAGGCAATTTATTCAAAACGCAATCCAAGAGCCGCGACAAAACCAACCTGATGGTGTTCTTGCGCCCATACGTGTTGCGCGACGGCAAGGCGGCCAACCAATTGACGGGCGATCGCTACGACTACATCCGCAATGAGCAGGGTGCGATGTTGCGCGAAAATGAATCTTCCCTGCTGCCACCGACGGGTGGCGCGCTTCTTCCAGCCCTTCCCCAATTGGGCGCAACGCCAATGCCAACACCAATACCAATACCGTCCACGCGCCCTGCCCCGCCAAATGCGCCTTTGACCAAGTGAACATGGGTTCTTCCGACGCAAAGCCGCGCAACGTTACTGACATCGACGTTGCCGTCCCTGTCGAAAATGCAGACCCTGCCGTAGTCGGCAGGCTGCCCTACCATTTCGCCAAGGCAAAAGGCGTCATTACCGCCAGACAAATAAACGACGAGATTGAAGTCTGGCTCGCGCCCAATCCGGCGTCTGCCACGCTGGCCGAAGTGCGTCGCATGACCGGCAAGGCTCTCAAGCCGATTTTGCTCTCTCAGCCCGAATTCAATGTCCGCCTCGCACGCGCGTACACCTCGACTGCCAATGAAGCCGGTAACGACGACGCGGTTCAGGAAATTGCCAGTAACATCGAAAATGCCGCCGATCTTACCCAACTCACACAATCGCTTCCGGAGATCACCGATCTCCTCGAAACCGAGAACGATGCGCCCATCATCAAGCTCATCAACGCGCTTCTCACGCAGGGCGTGCGCGAGAATGCCTCCGATATCCATTTGGAAATCTTTGAGCGGCGCTCACTCGTGAGGTTCCGCGTCGATGGCGCGCTACGTGATGTGGTTGAACCAAAACGCTCCCTGCACGCGGCAATGGTGTCACGCGTAAAAATCATGGCCGAACTCGACATCGCCGAAAAGCGTTTGCCGCAGGACGGTCGCATCATGCTGCGCATCGCCGGCAGGCCCGTTGATGTGCGCGTTTCAACGTTACCGACAGGCCACGGCGAACGCGTCGTGATGCGTCTGCTCGATAAGCAAGCAGGACGACTTTCCCTCGACGGCTTGGGCATGCCCGCCAACACGCTGGCAAGACTTGACCATTTGATCCAGCAGCCGCACGGCATTATTCTCGTTACCGGACCCACCGGTTCGGGCAAAACCACCACACTTTACGCGGCCCTCTCGCGCCTCGATGCGCACACACGCAACATGATGACGGTGGAAGACCCGATCGAATACGATCTCGATGGCGTGGGCCAGACGCAGGTGAATCCGCGTATCGAGATGACGTTTGCGCGGGCACTGCGGGCAATACTGCGCCAGGACCCTGACGTCATTATGATCGGCGAGATTCGCGATCTGGAAACAGCACAAATTGCGGTACAGGCATCGCTCACCGGGCATTTGGTATTGGCAACACTGCACACCAATTCAGCCGCGGGTGCTGTGACGCGATTGGTCGATATGGGTATCGAGCCTTACCTGCTAGCGTCCACGCTGTCGGGCGTGCTTGCGCAACGATTGGTGCGCAAACTCAATCCAGCCGCGCGCCGCGAACGCGAGCCTGATGTCGCTGAGCGCACTATGCTGGCGGCTTCAAGCAATGCCGCCCATCGCAATATTTCACGCCTGTTTGAGCCAACAGATGCTGTTACAGGCTACAAAGGCCGCACCGGCATTTATGAATTGCTTTCAGTTGATGAAACCTTGCGCAAGCTGATTCACGATGGCGCAGCCGAAAGCGATCTCACCGCCGCGGCGATCAGCAATGGCATGGTGCCGTTGCGCGATGACGGGCTGCGCTGGGTGGCCGACGGTGTGACATCGCTCGAAGAAGTATTGCGGGTTACCCGCGACTAACTCGCGACTTACGCACTGAAACCAGCATGCCCGGCTACCGTTACACCGCATACGACATTGATGGCCGTGAACAGAACGGCGTGTTGGAATCGGACAGCCCGCGACTGGCGCGATCAACGTTGCGCCATCAGGGACTATTCCCACTTAATGTCACATTAATCGACGCCGCCAACGACGCCGATGCAGGCAAGCAGGGACGCGGCGGCAGATTAGGCACCAATGCACTCGCCCGCATTACCCGCCAACTCGCGACCCTGCTAGGTGCCGGGTTGACGGTGGAACAAACGTTCGACGCGCTGATTGAACAGTCCGAATCCGAGAACGAACGCCAGCTACTGGCCCGTCTGCGCGGCAGTGTGCTGGAGGGAAATCCGCTGGGGAAATCGCTGGCGGCGTACCCGGAAACGTTTTCCGATATCTATCAAACGCTGGTGTCTGCCGGTGAGACTTCAGGCAAGCTTCCGGATGTGCTGCTGCGTCTGGCCGACCACGTTGAAGCGCAACAGGCGATGCGCCAAAAACTACTAGTGGCCATGATTTATCCGGTGATCGTGCTCATCGTGTGCGCGCTGGTGGTGGGTGGATTGATGATTTATGTGGTTCCGCAGGTCGTCGGCGTTTTTGAGACCACCAAACAAACGCTGCCGTGGTTCACTCGCGCCTTGCTGGCGGTGTCGCGGTTTCTGCAAGCGACGGGCTTGTTCTGGTTGTTGATTGCAGTCGGCGGTTTTTTTGCAGCCCGCTCGGCGCTCAAGCGCCCTGCACTGCGTCGTCGCTGGCACGCCTGGCTGCTATCGCTTCCCATCATCGGCAAAACCATTCGCGCGCAGCAGTCTTCCCAGCTTGCGGCGACATTATCGATTCTCGTTGGTAGCGGCGTGCCGGTACTTTCAGCGTTGAGTGCCAGCGTTGGCGTCGTCACAAACCTGCCGATGCGCGATGCGCTAGAGCGCGCCGCGCTGAACGTACGCGAAGGCGCGGGACTCGCCGTGGCGATTGGGCAAAGCAAACGATTTCCGCCGGTGCTGGTGCACCTGATTGCCTCAGGCGAGGCGAGCGGAAAATTACCCCAAACGTTGGCGACGGCGGCCAATCAGCAACAGCGCGACATCGAAACACGCACGGCAGCACTCGCCGCGATGATCGAACCGGTGATGATTATCTTCATGGGCGTGCTGGTGCTGGCGATTGTGCTCGCCGTCCTGTTGCCGATATTTGAATTGAACCAGTTGGTGAAGTAGCAGCCTAAAATACGTAGATCGCCATTTGGCGAGGTGCTTGGAGCAAAAATGCCTGCGAAGACTCGCCAGTGCTAGAGTTTGCCAATTTTGTAGTGTGATTCAGAAAACTAATCAGCTCCTACTCATCCCGAACTTCCATGTAAAGTTTTCCATGAAAAAAAACGTCGGCTTTACCCTCATCGAAATAATGATCGTCGTTGTGATCCTCGGCATTCTTGCCGCCGTGGTCGTGCCGAAGATTCTTGATCGCCCCGATCAGGCGCGTGTCACCGCAGCGAAAACCGACATCGCGGTCATCATGCAGCAACTGAAACTCTACCGGCTCGATAACACGACATATCCATCGACCGATCAGGGATTGGCGGCATTGACGGTCAAGCCGACTACTAATCCGTTGCCGCCAAACTGGAAGGTCGGCGGCTATCTTGAGCGTCTGATGAATGACCCGTGGGGTCGTCCATACCAATATCTCAACCCAGGCCTCAAAGGCGAGATCGACGTTTATAGCCTTGGTGCAGATGGTCAGCAAGGTGGCGAAGGATCGAACGCCGATATCGGCTCGTGGAATCTGTAATCAGTGCATCGCACGGACAAACTGGAATGGGGTTTTACGCTCATCGAAATCATGGTGGTGGTCGTCATCATCGGTATTTCGCTGGCCGTGGCGGTGCCAAAGCTGTTCCCCAGCGATGAAGAGTTAACCCGACGCGAAGGTGAACGCGTGCTTGCCGTGCTGCAGCTTGCGCGCGACGATGCGGCGTTCGGCGGTCGCGTCATCGCTGCACGATTCGACACCGGCCAAATGCAATTTTTTGAGCGTGACATGGGCAATCCAGATAAATGGAATCCGTCGAACTCGCAGGAATTAAAGTCCCACACATTCGCAGAAACAATCAGCGTTCAATTAACCATCGCCGGTAACGCGGTAACGCAAAAGGACGCACAGATCACGTTTTTGCCGATAGGCGTAAGCCAGCCATTTGAACTCTCGCTCGCCACGCCCTCCCTCGTCGTGACCATTGCAGGCGATGCTATCGGTAACCTGCGTTTCAAATCAGGCTGAACGTAGATGCGTATGCAAACGCTTAGGTGGCCCGGCGCGCACGGATTTACGCTGATCGAATTACTCATCGCGCTGGTGATCTTGGCCATCGCATTGGCAGCGGCGGCCCGCGCGGCCAACATTGCCACCGTCAGCGCCGAGGAATCAAAATTACGTACGCTCGCCACATGGGTTGCACAGAATCGTGTTGCGCTATTAACCGCAACACGGAGTTTTCCCGCCAGCGGGGTTGCGACTGGCAAAAGCACGCTGGGCGGCATCGATTTTGATTGGCAGCAAACGGCGTCTGACACACCCAATGCCGCGTTCCGGAAAATCGACATCCGAGTGTATAAGCCAAACGCGGGACCGAATGCGGGCACCAAGGAGCCACAAACCCTCACGAACCTGACCGCGTATCTGGTGCAACCAGCGGGTGAGGGCCGATGATGCGTCGCCAGCGCGCCTTCACCCTCATCGAATTGCTGGTGGCGATGACAATTTTTGCGTTGCTGGCGGTGATTTCCTACCGCACCCTCGATTCCTTGTTTAAAACGCGTGAACACCTCAGCGTGCAAAGCAGTCGTCTGCGCGATGTCGCGTTGCTGTTTGCGCGGCTGGAGAACGATTTTGCGGCGGTGATTGAACGGCGTGTCCGAAACTCCAACGGGCAACTGGACGACGCGTTGCGGCTTTCCCCGTTATTGCCAGCCGCCAACGATGCGTCGCTGGTGTTGACCCGCGCGGGGTTTGGCGGCTCTGTCGGCGTGACTTCAGGGCCGCAGCGTATTGGCTATCGGCTCAAGGATGGCACGCTGGAGTTGGTGATGTGGCCGCAGCTCGACATGGCGCCACGCGTCTTGCCGGAAGCCTATCCCGCACTTTCGGATGTGCGCGATGCCAAATGGCGGGCGATGGATCGTGCAGGCAATCTCGTTGCCGAATGGCGATCCACCGGTGCCGAAGGCAAAACCTATTTGCCGACTGCGCTGGAACTCTCGATCACGCTCGCCACCGGCGAACAATACACGCGTCTTTTTAACCTGTCGGCGGGCAGATGATGCGTGCGCCAACCCATCCGAAGCATCAACTGGGCACCGCGATCATCACGGCGTTGCTGGTAGTCCTGCTTGCCGCCAGCGTTGCGGCATTCCTGCTTGCGCAGCAAAGCCACGCGCTCACGCGTACCTCGCGCGCGAATGAACGCGCTCAGGCGATGATGTTGTCGCAACCTCTGCTGCAATGGGCGCGCATGTCGCTGTTCGAGTTTCAAAAGAACAATAAAAGTGTCGATCTTACCCAGCGCTGGGCGCAGCCGATTGGATCACAACTGATTGAAGGCGCAGTGGCGACCGGATTTTTTCGCGACGAAACCGGCAGATTTAATATCAATAGTCTGGTCAGTGACGATGGCCGAAAGAGCGAAGTCGATGTCGCTGCATTCAAGCGCCTGCTGGAAAATCTCGGATTGAATCCAGCCCTCAGCAATGCCTTGGTTGACTGGGTGGATAAGGATGACGAAACCAGTTTTCCCGGCGGAGCGGAGGATCTTGATTATTTGGCCTTGGCGCAGCCTTATCGCGCCGCCAATCAGCGGATCGTGCAGATTGAAGAATTGATTCGCGTCAAAGGCTTTGATGTTGCGACGATGGCAAAACTCAAACCGTTCATCACCGCCCTGCCCGCCCGAACCAAAATCAACATCAACACAGCACCTGAAGAAGTGCTTGCCGCCGCGCTGCCCGAGCTTAGCAAGGCGACAATGGACGAGCTGCTAAACCGCCGCATGACGCGACCATTCAAGTCGCTTGATGCCGATAAGGATGACAAAGGCATCAGAGGGTTTCTTAAAGATGTGCCGCCCGCAAAAGTGGAACAAATGCTCGATTTCAACAGCGGCTATTTCTCAATCAATCTGGGCATTAGCACCGGCAGTACACAACTGCGCCAATCCGCGCTATTCCAGCGAATCACGCCAAACGCGTCGACCCCGAATGTCGTGACGTGGCCACGTATAATTTGGGTCAAAGACGACTGACCAAGGCCGTGCCCGTTGCAAAATCTTCAACTCCTGCTGCACATCCCCGATCTCGCCAGCGTTGACGCGCAGACTTCCGTGTCCTGGTGCCTGTTTGATCGCCAGTCAAATTTGTTGCGCGAAGGCGCCGGCCAACTGACGCTGACGGGACAAGTGCCTCGTGCAGAACGTACGGTCATCGTCATTCCTGCGCGGCGAGTCGTCTACATCGAGACACCATTGCCGCCGGTATCAACCACCAAGCGGGACGCACTCTTGCGTTACGCCATTGAAGACAAACTCACCATTGACCCCGCAACCGTGCATGCGGTGGTGCTTGGCACGTCGGCATCGCCAAAGACCAATACGCATGTGGTTGCCGCGATTGATCGCGCATGGTTTGCCAGCATCCTGCGCTGGCTTTGCGACGCAGGCATTGAGCCCGCACAGGCGGTGTCTGCGGCGGCATTGATCCCCGTGGCCAGTGGCGAATGGGGCGTGGTGCTCGACGGCGCGCATGGTCTGGCGCGCCGCGCCGATGGCTTTGCCTACAGCTTCGATATTGAACAGGCCCAGACAAATGGCATTTCTCCAGAGCCGCCTTTCGCGTTGGCACTTGCCCTGAAGGAGGCGCGCGATTATCAATGCTCGCCCACGCAACTTACGGTTTTCATCGATCAACCGGCCGATGCGTCCTGGATTGCTGCTTGGCAGCGTGCACTAGATTGCACGGTGCGCATTGCTGCGCGCCCTACGCCACGCATGGTGACATTGAGCGCAGGGAATTTACTTGCTGGGGATTTCGCGCCGCGATCAACCGGCAATGAATGGATGGCAATGTTAAAACCTGCCATTGCCGCAGTCGTGTTGATCGCGATCCTGCAATTGGGCTTTACCGTGATCGACGCATGGCGGCTCGATCAGCGGCGGCGCTCGCTCGAAAATGAAATGACGCAAGTGTTCAAAACAGCTTTCCCGAACGCGCAGGCGATTGTCGATCCGCCGCTGCAAATGCAGCGCAATCTTGAATCAATGAAACGTGAACGCGGATTGAGCACCAGCGATGATGTCCGGGTATTGATTGCCGGTCTCACCGCTATTCTTAAGTCAGTGCCAAATTTGCTGCCGCAGCGAATCACAATCAGTGAAGGCACAGTCACGCTATTGGCTGCGGTACCGGACCCGCAGCAGCAAGCAGTGCTGCGGTCGCGCGCAGCTGAAACGCGCGGTGCCACATTTAATCTAGACGCCGAAAATATCGTGCGCCTTACTCTAAACGCGGCACATTGATGGCCACCACACCCGCAATGTTGACTGATGCAATCAACAAGATTGCATTCACGTTCGCACCTGTTAGTGCGCGCTGGAATGCGCTCGAGACTGGTCAACGCAGGTTATTGGTGATCGGCGCGCTGTTGCTTGCTTTTGGGTTTTTAATGACGTTTGTGTGGTTGCCTGCGGTACGGGCACGCGAAAGCTTAAGCTCACGAATCCCGCAACTGGAAACGCAACTGGCATTGATGCGCAGCCAAGCCGCAGAAGTAGCGGCGCTCGGTAAATCGCCGGTTAGCCCAGTGGCAGCTCGCCGCGTAGCTGATGTCACCGCACTGCAATCCGTCTTCGGGCCGGACGCGCAGATCGCAGCAGCGCAGAATGGTTTTCGCATCGTGATTCCCGCTGTCAGCTACGCGAGCTGGTGGGATAAAACTGGTGATGCTGCTTCACAGTACGCATTGACACTTAGCAAAGCGACGCTGGCGCGGCTGGATAGGCCCGTCAAGAGCGAGGCAATTATTGCCGTTGATATGCAGCTTGTGGGTGTGGCAACAGCGGCAACCGCAGCAGCCCCAACGCCGTCCGCCACGCCTGCGCCGCGTGGCAAATGATGACAACGCCGACCCAGCTTAAACGTCGTTACTATTGGTGGCTTGCGCTAACCTCATTTTTCATCTCTGCCATCGTGCTCACGCCCGCAGTCCTGCTGGAGTTCGTAGCGGGAAAAACACCGAACGCGAATCTGCGCTTCACAGCAGATGACGGGACTATTTGGGCTGGCCGGGGGCGCATCGACCTCACGCAAAGCACCACGCGCTTCGTGATTCCGTTGACGTGGCGAGTTGATCCTCTCGCATTATTCAGATTGCGTCTTGGCGTCAATATCGTGACCAGTTCGCCCGAGCTATCCGGGACGACGTACATCGGTTTGGGATTACGTGACATCGAACTGCACGATACAGCGCTTTCTGCTGATGCCCGATTGGTGTCAGTCGCGCACAATGCGATTGCGCTTATCGCGCCCATTGGCCGAGTGTCATTGCGGCAATCTGCCACGGAACGCCTCACCATACGGCCTGGCAACAGCAACGATGATGACCGCGTCGATGGCGCAATCGGCCTTGAGGCCGAGCAACTCGCACTGGGTGGCATCATTAATTCACCGGTTGGTAATCACGCGATCGACATTCGCGGCGAGGGTGCCACGATTAAATTGTCGGTAATGCGATCTAGCGGGCCGCTAAAACTGGAAGGCTCCGGGACTGTCGCACTTAGTCAGCCGCGCCGCTTCACGTTTTCGGGCTTCGCCACCGCTGCCGCTGATGCACCCGCAGCGCTTAAACAACTAGGACCGACCATGCCCGATGGGCGACAGCGTATTGAACTCAACACCACATGGTAATAATCATAAAAGCAGCACTAGAGCGCCATGCGCGTTGATCACTCCCCCATTGCTCCGCAATATCGTTCGCCGTGGTGGCTTGGCAGCGGCACGTTTGGCGCGCACGTACAAACCGTCTACCCTGCACTATTCGACCGCACACCGGTGCCACGCTACACGCGCGAGCGCTGGGACTCCACGCCGCATGGCAAAGCCGATGGCGATTTTGTCGATGTTGATCGCCTCAATGGCGCAATTGATAAACCGATGCTGGTGGTATTTCATGGTCTGGAAGGCTCATCCCAACGCCCGTATGCACTTAATTTGATGGCTGAAGTCCAGCGGCGTGGCTGGCGTGGCTTGGTGCCACACTTTCGCGGTTGTAGCGGTGAAATTAATCGCCTGCCGCGTGCCTATCATTCTGGGGACGCAGCCGAAATCGACTGGATACTGCGCCGCGCCAAAGCCGAGGCGCCGCTTCAGCCGCTGTACGTGGCGGCAATTTCACTCGGTGGCAACGCCACGCTCAAATGGCTCGGTGAACAAGGCAGTGCGGCGTGCAGCATCGTGGAAGCGGCGATCGCCATTTCAGCACCCGTTGATCTGACGGCGGCCGGTGACGCGCTGGCGCAAGGTTTTTGCAAGCTGTATACGAAAAATTTTCTCGCAACGATGAAGAAAAAATCGCTCTCGAAGCTCGCACTTCATCCCGGAATATTTAATGCCGAACGCGCGTTGAAGGCCACCACATTGCGCGAATTCGATAACGAGGTCACCGCGCCGCTGCACGGCTATCGCGATACCGACGATTATTGGACCCGCGCATCGGCAAAGCCGGGCCTGATCGATGTTCGGGTGCCAACGCTGATCCTCAATGCTCTCAACGATCCATTCTTGCCCGCCTCCGCCCTGCCGACTGCGGCACAGGTATCATCGGCCGTCACACGGCATTTCCCGGACCACGGCGGTCATGTCGGCTTTTTATCCGGGCGATTTCCCGGCCATGGCGGCTGGATGCCGCAACGCGTTTTTCATTTTATCGACCACAGGAACTAGCTCATGTCACAACTCGCTGCAGAAATATTCAAAGCCTATGACATCCGCGGCATCGTCGGCAAATCGCTCACGTCCGAGACGGTGGAACTGATCGGTAAAGCGCTCGGATCGGAAGCCAAAAAGCGTGGCGGCACCACCATCAGCATTGGCCGCGATGGCAGACTGTCAGGCCCGGAATTCGCCGCCGCACTCGCACGCGGCATTCAGTCGACCGGCATCAATGTGATCGACATCGGCATGGTTGCCACACCGATGGTTTATTTCGCGGCCTTCCATTTCAATACCGGCTCCGGCGTGATGATCACGGGATCGCACAATCCCCCCGATTACAACGGTATCAAGATGGTGATTCAGGGAGAAACATTAGCGCTCGATGCCATTCAATCGTTGAAGCGCCGCATCGACGCCAATGATTTCGAGACCGCAGCAAAACCTGGCACCTACGAAACACGTGATCTGGCTGATGCCTATATCGCACGCATTGTCGGTGACGCCAAAATTTCACGCCCAATGAAAATCGTGGTGGATTGCGGCAACGGCGCGCCGGGCGCATACGCACCGAAACTGTTCCGGGCCATGGGCTGCGAAGTGATTGAGCTGTTTTGTGAAGTTGATGGCAATTTCCCCAATCATCATCCCGATCCGTCGCAACCGAAAAACCTTCAGGACGTGATCCG
>JANOQY010000075.1:0-2303 GCA_031414995.1 Betaproteobacteria bacterium | reverse complement strand
GTTTTGCTCGAATCGATCCCCCACCATTTGTCGATCACGGTGGCGTACATGCTGCGGAAATCGACAGCGAAGGGTAGATTGCCGCTGCCATCGAGGCGATTCAATTCCGGCGGCTGCCCATAAATTCCGCCGAGCACTTTGCCGCCGGTGACGAAGTGCGCGTTTGCGGTGCCGTGGTCGGTACCGCCGCTCTGGTTTTCTTTCGGGCGGCGGCCAAATTCGGCGTAGGTCATCACCAGCGTGGAATCCCAACGATTCAATTCCAGCAGCGCCGACTTCAACGCGCTAATGCCTTCAGCCAATTCCTTCAGCAAGTTCGCTTGCGAGCCGAGTTGACCGGCGTGCGTATCGAAGCCGGACAAGGTGAGCCGAATCGTGGCCATGCCGGCATTGCTTGCGACCAGTTGCGCGGCAGTGCGCACCTGATTGCCAAAGCCGTTACGCGGAAACTCGGTCTTGAAGACGCGATTGGCGTTGAGTTTGCTCGCGGCGTGGACGATTTCATTTTCCACCGCGAGGATGTGTTTCAACGCTGCATTACGCTGGTCGCTACCCGGCTGTGCGAGCTTGGCGTTGCGCAAAAATTGCGCCGTATCGGCCAGCGCAATGGTGCGCACACCTTGGCCTGACAACGGCCCCATGTCGCTGGAGCCCACCACCACACCATCGGCGGCGAACTGGCGCGGCGCGGGCGTCTGCGCGAATACGCGCGCGAGCCAACCGGCATCGAGATATTCCTCGCTTTTGGAGGCGGTATCCCAGATTTCAATCGAACGAAAATGCGAAAGATTGGGATTGGGATAGCCCAAACCCTGAACGACCGCAAGCTCCTTGTTTTGCCAAAGCGCCATCAGTGGTTGCAATGACGGGTGCAAACCTTCCTGATCGCTCAATTGCAATACCTGATCACGCGGGATGGCAATCCTTGGCCGCAGTTCTGCATAGCGCGGATTGGCGTACGGAATCACGGTATTGAGGCCGTCGTTTGCGCCTTTCAATTCGATCAGCACGAGCAGATTGCTATAAGGTGTGGAAGCCGCAACGCTTGCGGTTGGTGACGCGGCGGCCCATGCCACGCCACTCACGCTGCCGATTAACGGCAGACTGCCCATGGTGCCTAACGTGCCAAGAGTGCTTAAGAATTTGCGGCGGTTCATATTGGTCTCCAATTATTTCAGTTGGTATGCGGGATCAATCACCAACTGCCGCACCATGTCCGCCGGGTTATCGGCGCTGGCCACCATCTGCGACGGCGCCATCGGCAGCACTACTCTTGTCATCTCCGACAACCCATTCGTAGAACTAGTAGCACTAGCAGCGCTACGACCGCGCTCAGTATCGACAAAGCCCTCGGCCCATTTGTCGAGGTTCCAGCGAATACCGCCCATCTGCCGATCCAACTGTCTTTGCATACGTCCATCGCGTCCTGGCGGTGCCACATCGCCGTTCGCGGCGGCCATCGCATCCACCGAACGCATGGCGACATCCATGCGGTCTTCGTTCTTGAAGAGGCGATCAAGCAATTGTTTGCGGCCAAGCAGCGTTGCGGAATTAATCCACGCCTCGCCGCCGGGCCAGCCTTTCACGTTGGGTGGCGAAAATACGTTTTGTCCAAGCAGCGCGCTGGCGAGCACGAACGGTCGCAAGTTCGCTGTCTCAATCTCAAACGTCTTCATCGTGCCCAGCACAAATTCGACTGGCGACTTAATCAGTGCTGCGCGATTCTCCGGCGCGTAAAACGCATCCGAGGAAAGCATGGCGCGCATCAGTTTGGCGGTGCTGTAGCCGCTCTGACGATAGATGGCTGCGAGTCTGGCGAGCTCACGCTCATCAGGCGTAGTGGAGACGAATTCTTTCCATAACTTCCGCGTGATAAACGTTGCCGTTTCGGGCTTGTTCAGTAGCACATCGAAGATTTGATCGCCGTCAAAGTTGCCGGTTTTTCCCAGCACCGTTTTGTTGCCGTAGTCGTGAATGCCGCGGCGGAACATGAATTCGCCGGTTTCACGATCAACGCTCCAGCCGGTAAAGGCGCGGGCCGCTTCCTTGATGTCGTGCTCGCTGTAATTGCCTTCGCCAAGTGTGAACAGCTCCATCACTTCGCGCGCAAAATTTTCGTTGGGTTGTTCTTTGCGGCTGTTGGCACCATCGAGGTAAACCAGCATCGCCGGGTCACGCCCGATCTCCCGCAGGAGCGTGCCGAAATTACCCATTGCGTGCCGCCGCAGCAACACATTCTGGCGATACATCAGCGGTGTGAATCGAACTTTCTGCTGGCTGGTCGCAAAATGGTTGTGCCAAAA
>JANOQY010000074.1:0-1692 GCA_031414995.1 Betaproteobacteria bacterium | reverse complement strand
GACCATGGTCGCCGATACCGCGCCTGAAGATTTGCGCGGCACTGCGTATGGATTTTTCAATCTTGTGAGCGGCATCGCGATGTTGTTGGCCAGCGGCGCGGCGGGCTTGATCTGGGATCAACTCGGCGCATCGTTCACGTTCCTAACGGGAATAATATTTTGCGTGGCCGCGTTGATACTGATCAGCGTGGCACCGGTGGCTTCGCGAGACAACAATTATAAAAATACATAGATCGCCATTTGGCGGGCATCGTGGCGGCATAATGGGCACCGCAACCCGCATCAAACGGCGGTCTACACAATCAACTCAACCCCATTATCTTCCCGTCGTCGCTAAAATCAATCGCATTCGCCGGAAGCGTTTGCGGCGGACCGTATCAGAGGTCGGACGGCCAGCGCCTTGATGCATGCATCACGCGCAAAATTTCGATCTGGCTTTCACTCACCCGATACGCGATCAAGTACGGCAGGCTGGCGATCACCAATTCGCGTGTGCCGAGAACCCGGCCAGCGCGACCTGCTGCGGGGTGTGCGACAAGCATGGACTCGGCGCGCTCCATCAGTTCAAGAACCACGCGACAGGCGGACGCGGGACTATCCTGCCCGATGTATTCCGCGATATCGTCGAGATCCTGACTAGCGAGCTTTGTCCATCGAAGTCGCAAGCCGCTTCTCCCATTTTAATTTCAGCTTGGCATGATCGATGAATTCACCGCGATCCGCCTGCTCCACACCTTTTTTAATACCGGCAATCTGCCATTCCTGCAGATCAACATATTGCTTGACGGCTTCAGCAGCAATGGCGGCGCGACTGCGCTCGGTTGCGATAGCGAGCGCGTCCAAGCGTTTGCGAATGTCTGGGTCGAGGCGCAGCGAAACGAGATCCGTCATGGTCTTTGAGTCCGATTGTATACAAAGTCTACAAACTATGCGCCGACAACTTGATCGTGTCAACCGGGCATTGACGCGCGGTGCGTCAATGTCGCCTCAATCACATCGAAAAGCACACCAAACGGCGGTCTACATAGTCAAAACAACCCGACGATCTTCCCCTCATCGTTCACATCAATCGCGTTCGCCGACGGCACTTTCGGCAGCCCCGGCATGGTCATCACGTCGCCGCACACCAGCACGATAAATTCCGCGCCGGCTGCCAATCGCACTTCGCGGATCGTCACCACGTGGTTGCTCGGCGCGCCGCGCAATTGTGGATCGGTGGAAAATGAATACTGCGTTTTTGCCACGCAGATTGGGTAGTGGCCGTAGCCGTCTTCCTGCAGGCGCTTGATCTGGCCGCGTATCTTTGCATCGGCGGTGATATCGGATGCACCATAAATTTTGCTGGCGATGGTTTTCATCTTGTCCCACAACGGCATGTTTTCGTCATAGACAAATTTGAAATTGTTCGGCTGCTCGCACATTTCCACGACAACTTTGGCGAGATCGACTGCGCCTTTGCCGCCATCAGCCCAGTGTTTGGCAACCACCACCTTGGCGCCCATTTTTTCGCAACGCGATACCAGCACTTTTAATTCCGCTTCGGTGTCGTGGGTGCGATGATTGATCGCCACCACGCACGGTAGCCCGTAGTGCTCGGTGATGTTTTTAATGTGCCGCTCCAGATTCACCATGCCTTTTTCGAGCGCTTCGACGTCTTCTTTCGACACTTCTTTCACTTCCATCCCGCCGTGA
>JANOQY010000073.1:0-5847 GCA_031414995.1 Betaproteobacteria bacterium | reverse complement strand
TGGTGTCTTTTGCGCGATGGCGCGAAGGCTCCCCATGTATCGAGGCAAACTCGTATTCGCGCAGCTCATGGCCTATCTGCCGCTCAGCACCTTTTCGCGTTGCGTGGCCGCGCATCGGGGACAGCACAAAGTCAAGGACTTCACCTGTCTGGATCAGTTTCTGGCGATGGCTTTCGCACAATTGACCGGACGCGAGTCACTGCGCGATATCGAAGTCAATTTGCGCGCGCAGGCGGCCCGCCTCTATCACATGGGCTTTCGCTGCAAGACGATCTCTCGCAACACCTTGGCCAACGCCAATGGCACGCGTCCGTGGGCCATGTTCGCCGACTTGGCCCAGCACTTGATCGGTATGGCGCGCCCGCTGTACGCCAACGACCCGCTGGGCAAGGAATTCAAAGCGCTGATGGGTGCCACGGTCTATGCGCTGGATTCGACCACCATCGATCTTTGCCTGTCCTTGTTCACGTGGGCACCGTTTCAACAGACCAAGGCAGCCGTCAAGCTGCATACGCTGATCGACCTACGCGGCTCGATCCCCAGCTTCATTCATATCAGCGACGGCAAGATGGCCGATGTGCGAGCGCTCGATTTGATCTTGGCGCAGGGGCTGATCGAGGCGGGCGCGTATTACGTGATGGATCGCGGCTATGTCGATTTCGCCCGATTGCATCAGTTGAACGCCGCCCGTGCCTTCTTCGTCACCCGCGCCAAGAGCAACCTGCAATGC
Source organism: Betaproteobacteria bacterium (assembly GCA_031414995.1). Lineage (GTDB taxonomy): Bacteria > Pseudomonadota > Gammaproteobacteria > Burkholderiales > Usitatibacteraceae > UKL13-2. The sequence continues at coordinate 5,117 of JANOQY010000073.1, read as the reverse complement.
GAAACGGTACGGCGCAAAGCCGTCAATACGATGACCGGACTCAGAAGCGACCACCAGATCCGGCTCACCGACAAGATGTCGTCAAAGCGCTATCCCGACCTCTTGCGCCGCGTCGTTTACTACGACGAGAACACTGGCAAAACGCTGGAGTTCCTCACCAACAACCTGACACTACCATCCTTGACGATTTGTGCGCTCTACAAGCGGCGCTGGCAGATCGAGTTGTTCTTCAAATGGATCAAGCAGCATTTGCGCATCAAGACGTTCTTTGGTACCAGCGAAAACGCTGTCAAAACCCAAATCTGGATCGCCATCTCGACTTACGTGCTGGTCGCTATCGTCAAAAAGCGCTTGAACCTCAACCACTCATCCCATGAAATCTTGCGCGTACTGAGCCTCAATCTGTTCGAAACCATTCCAATACCCAATCTGCTCAGACCGTGCTTCGAGCCAGATTCGCCATCAAACCAATCCGTCCAAGGTACCCTGTTCCAAACGTTGGGACACTAGTGCTAAAATTCGTCAAACCCCAGCACTGGAGCGGCGTTTCAGCCAGAAATAGTTGGGACGCCGCTCCTGTGCTGGGTTTTTTCCTTTTGCGCCTCGCTGTCGCAGTTTCGGGTCGGAACGCGTCTGATATTACGTAGCGACTTGCCCAAACGAGCCAAGAGGAAATCATGAATCAATTGTTTCGAATTTTTCAATTAGTGCTGACGTGCCAGCTGGCGCTGGTTTCGTCGCACCTCATGGCCGCGCTGCCGCAAACCATCAATTATCAAGGCGTGCTGGCGAATAGCGGTGGCACGCCGGTCAACACCACGGTGTCGATGACCTTCAGTGTTTACAACGCGCCCGGCAGCAGTATGCCGTTGTATGTCGAGTCCCAGCCCGCAGTGGTGGTGACCAACGGCAATTTCAATGTGGTGATTGGATCGGTAACGCCGATTTCGCTGGGGTTCGACGTGCCCTACTGGCTTGGAGTTCAGATCAATGCAGATGGCGAAATGTCGCCGCGCCAGCCGCTTGCAGCAAGCCCGTACGCGTTCCGCGCAGCCTCGCTCGACAGCGCCGCCACTGTCACCGGCGGACAAATTACCGGCAGCCTGTCGGGCACGCTCATTTCCGGCAATCTGGATGGATCCAAGATCACCGGTACGATCAACGGCGCACAGATCAACGGCACCATCAGCAACGCGATTGTCGACGGCGGGCGACTCATCAACACGCTCAACGCCCCCGCAAATATTGCCATGGTCAGCTCGACGGCCACGGTCGGCAACATCATGAAAGGTTCCTCGCGATTCATTCACAACTTCGGCGTGAGCAACACGTTTGTCGGCGTCAATAGTGGCAATTTTTCGCTGTCGGGCTCGTCCAATACCGGTATCGGTACCACCGCCTTGCAGGCCCTCACCACCGGCTTCAATAACGTCGCGTTGGGATCGGGAGCGCTGGCGGCCAATATGAACGGCAACTTCAATACCGCGATCGGCGTCGGTGCCCTGGCGGCCAACATCAGCAACATCAGTAATACGGCGATCGGCGCGGGCGCGCTATCGGCCAATACCACCGGCGGTAGCCAGAATACGGCGCTCGGTCGAAACGCGCTCTCCAACAACACGACCGGCAGCGAGAATATCGCAATTGGCATGGATGCCGGCAGCGGACTCAACACTGGCAGCAACAACATCTATCTCAACGCACCCGCATTGGCAGCCAGCGAGGCCAACACCATCCGCATCGGCTATACCCATTCGCGCGCTTTCATCGCCGGTGTGCAGGGTTCCACCGTGACCGGCAATGCGGTGCTGGTCAACCCCGGCAGTGGCCAATTGGGCGTGTTTGCATCCTCGAGCCGCTTCAAGGAAGAGATCGCCGATATTGGTGCGGCAAGCTCACGACTGATGCAGTTGCGGCCAGTGAGTTTTCGCTACAAAGCCGAATTTGACGAAGGTGAATACGGCGCGCGCCTGACGCAATACGGCTTGATCGCCGAAGAAGTCGCGTCAATCTATCCAGACCTGATTTCCCGCGATGTCGACGGCAAAATTCTCACCGTGCGCTATCACTTCCTGCCGCCGATGTTGCTGAACGAAGTGCAAAAGCAGCACCGCACTATTGACACGCAAAACAGCCGCATCGAAACGCTGGAACAGGAACTGCGCGAGATCAAGACGCTGTTGCGCAGTCGGCTGGATTCGGCGAATCGGCAATAAGCAAGGTCAGTAAAGCAAGCATGATGAAGATTTCGCATGCGCTTGCGTGTGGCGTTGCCGCGAAAACGGTGGTGTGTCGCCTATTACTCCTGGAGTTCCAATAAAAAGCCGCCGCAGTCTCTGCAACTGCGGCGGCCTGCACTCACAACAAAGTTTGCCGAACCGTTTTACGGCATCAGTACTGTGTCAATTGCATGGATCACCCCGTTTGAAGCCGCCACGTCAGTCTTTATAACTTTGGCGTTGTTGACCATTACACCTTTGTCGGTCGTGATCTTGATGCTCTTGCCGTTCACAGTCTTGACTTCGCCCGCTTTGACGTCTTTAGCCATCACAGACGCTGGCACGACGTGGTAGGTCAGCACAGCAGATAGCTTGGCCTTGTCTTTCAACAACGCATCGAGGTCGGCCTTTGGGATCTTGGCGAATGCTTCGTCGGTCGGCGCGAACACCGTAAACGGCCCCTTGCCTTTTAACGTTTCGACCAACCCGGCAGCCTGCACGGCAGTGACGAGGGTCTTGAAATTGCCAGCACCGACAGCGGTATCAACGATGTCTTTTGAGGCCATTGCGAAGGTTGAGCTGACGGCAATCGCCGTGCCCAAAACGATGGATGCTAATGATCGCTTCATGTATTACTCCTGAGATTTGAGTTTAAGTATTAATAACAATATATTGATTGATATGACATTTTAATAAACTTTTGAGCCTGCCGAAGCAACCTTTTTGGGGAACTGAGCCGGTGTCAAAAACTAAATAGTCAAATCGTGACCGTTTGGTCACTACTTGAACGCAAAAGTTCAATTTAATTTAGTAGGGACAAGTTTTGTCGCTCCACCAATGTGCATGTGGGGAAAGCGCGCGAACAAAAAATAATTTCACGAGCACGTCATTGGCTTCTTAAAACTTCCGTTCGTGCTGAACTTGTCGAAGCAGACATGAGCTAAGGCATTGATTCAACGTTGCCCGTTCAACCCTTCGACGAATCTCAGAGCCTGCCCCGGTATGCTTGAGGCCGGGGGCGAACGGGAATTGGGTTTCGCGAAGCTCCAAATCACGTAGATCGCCATTTGGCGTGCCTTTCAGACTAAAAAGCAATTTGGACATATCGCATTCCGAGATGCCGTAGCCCTGACCAGTCACGTTGATGATCCAGTTGGTTGCATCGCGGTGCAGGTTCTACTACACCTGCGTATCGGCGGGACCGTATTTGATGGCGTTGGAGTTTAACGACCGACCGCGAAAACGACTCGGCTGGAAATCGCCCGCACAAGCACCATTCGATATGACACCCGCGACGATAAATTAAATGCGAATCCACCATTTATGCCCGCAACGCCCGCCAATGCTGGTGTTGCGTAACTTCGCAGCGCGCTCGTTGCCTGCGTGATACTCTAATGGTTGTATTACAAAACAACCAATATTTGGAGGCACTCATGGTTTCAAACGCAAAATCCAGGCTTAGTCTCAAGGCATTCGCATTCGTAGCCGGGGCCGCGCTCATCGCCGGCGGCATGGCTGGCGCCAGCACCCCGGCTGTGGCGCAGCAATCAAAATTCATCACCGTCGGCACCGGCGGTATCGTTGGTGTTTATTACCCGTTGGGCGGCGCGATTTGTCGCTTCGTCAACGCCAACCGCAAAGATCACGGCCTGCGTTGCACGGTTGAATCCACCGGCGGTTCGGTGTTCAACATCAATGCCGTCATGGGTGGTGACATGGATATCGGCTTCGCGCAGAGCGACACGCAGTATTACGCGATGACTGGTGCGGGTGCTTTCAAAGACAAACCACAGCCAAAATTGCGCGCGCTGTTTTCCGTCTATCCTGAATTGCTGACGCTGGTTGCGCGGCAGGATGCCAATATCAAAACCTTTGCTGACATCAAAGGCAAGCGCGTCAATATCGGCGACCCTGGCTCTGGCACGCGCGGCACCACCGAACTGGTGATGGGCGCGCTAAATATCAAGAAAGAAGATTTGAAGCTCGCCAGCGAATTGAAATTTGTCGAAATGGCCCCCGCACTTTGCGATAACAAGATCGACGCGTTCACGTTCGTGGCCGGTCATCCAAATGCGATTTTCCAGGAAGCCGCAACCTCATGCGCATCCAATATCGCCACCGTCGTTGGTCCTGGCGTGGACAAGCTGGTGAAAGACAATCCGTTCTACGCCAAAGCGAATGTGCCCGGCAAAATGTACAAAGGCACCGACAACGCGCAAGCAACGTTCGGCGTGCTGGCAACGATTGTAGCCAGCGCTGATTTGCCTGAGCAGACTGCTTACATCATCACCAAGGCGGTATTCGACAACCTTGAGGATTTCAAAAAGCTGCATCCAGCAGTAGCCAACATCACCAAGGAGCAGATGCTTGAAGGCAACACGGTGCCGTTCCATCCGGGTGCTGTGAAGTACTTCAAGGAAAAAGGGTTGATGAAGTAAGGGCTTGGATTGGTTGAACAAAAAGGGCACCTCGCGGTGCCCTTTTTATTTGCAGCTACATAATCACCGCATCGACCGCACCCTTCAACCGCTCAACGATCATGTCCAACTCCGAATCGCTGACGATAAACGGCGGTGCCAGCATCACGTGGTCACCCACGCGACCATCGACGGTGCCGCTGGAGGGATAGCAGCACAACCCACGCGCCATCGCTTCGGCCTTCAGTCGCACGCTGATTTTTTTTGTAGCCGCAAACGGCATCTTGGTCTCACGATCCTGCACCAGCTCCACGGCCTGAAACAATCCACGACCTCGGATATCGCAGACGTGTGGATGTTCAGCAAAGGCCGCCTGCAAGCGCTGCGTCAGTCCAGCACCTTGCCGTTTCACGTTATCGAGCAACTTATCCCGCACGATCACCTGCTGCACCGCCAACGCGGCTGCCGCACCCATCGGATG
>JANOQY010000072.1:0-24679 GCA_031414995.1 Betaproteobacteria bacterium | reverse complement strand
GGCAAGGCCGAGGTAATTTTTCTGGCGCGTCACGGTTATGGCCACACCATCGCCCCGCATGAAGTCAATTACCGCGCCAATATCTGGGCGCTGCAATCTCTGGGCGTGACGCGGGTGCTGGCGGTAAATTCTGTCGGCGGTATCGCGCCTGATATGGGGCCTGGTGTGATCGGTGTGCCGGATCAGTTGATCGATTACACCCATGGCCGCAAACACACTTTTTTTGAAGTTGAAGCGGAAGTCACGCACGTCGATTTTACGTTTCCGTACTGCACGCTCGCGCGGATGTTGTTTTTGGCGGCGGCAAAAGCGGTGTCGATCAACGTGCTGGAAACCGGCGTGATTGGCGTCATGCAGGGGCCGCGTCTGGAAACAGTCGCAGAAATCAATCGTCTGGAACGCGACGGCTGCACCATGGTTGGCATGACGACCATGCCCGAGGCGAGTCTTGCGCGCGAGCAAAATTTATCCTACGCCACACTGGCGCTCTCAATGAATCACGCGGCTGGACGCGGTTCATCGTCGGCGGGTATCAAACTCAAAGATGCGGACGCGGTTCTGGAAGAGGGCATGAAAAAAGTTCGCGCGATACTGTCGAAAGCAGTCGAGCTGCACGATGCCATGCCGATCGCAAGACGGGGCTACAGTTAAGTGGCGGTGCGCTCGATAGTAAAGATGGGCACGCCGAGCCTGTTCAAAAAATCTGACCCCTGGCCTGCAAGTAAATTTGATTCGCCAGAATTGCACGCGCTGCTTGCCGATATGAAGGACAGCATGATTGCCGCAAAAGGGGCGGGACTTGCGGCGCCGCAAATTGGCGAGAACGTCCGCGTGGTGATTTTTGAAGTAATCAACAACGTACGTTATCCGAACCGTGAACCGATCCCTTTCACCGTATTGATAAACCCGCAACTGACCTTATCATCTGAAGAGACAGTCTTGGACTGGGAAGGCTGCCTGTCAGTGCCGGGAATGCGTGGCTTGGTACCGCGCTCGCCGACACTGCGCTACACTGGCTTTGATCAGTTTGGCTATGTGATTGATCGTACGGTAAGCGGGTTTCACGCCAGAGTGTTGCAGCATGAAGTTGATCATCTGGACGGCGTTTTATATCCGATGCGCATGACCGATATGACAAAGTTGGGCTATACCGAAGTGTTGTTTCCGGAGTTGGTGGGCGTTGATGATGATTAAGGAGAACCGAGTATGGCCGAGACAATCGATGTAACCCCGGATACGGGGAAGGACCCACAAAGTTCAGTCACCATCACCCACGTGCTGTATGGTTTGCACGCGCTGGCTCCGTTTACGATGTTGCTGCTAGCGTTAGTGGCAATGGTCGTTGGCATGATCAAGCGCGACGATGTGCGTGGCACGTGGCTCGAAACGCATTTCTCGTGGCTCTCGCGCACCTTCTGGTGGGGGTTGCTGTGGTGGATTGTTGCCTGGGCCGCGTTTTGGATTCTCACGGTCGTCACGCTGGGCATCGGCATCATATTCGCGTGGATATTTCCAGCGGCCGTGTTCGTCTGGTATCTCTATCGCGTTATCGTCGGCTGGTTGAAGCTGGGCGATTCGAAGCCGATTTCCTGAATGTTTGACGTAAATTATCGTAGATCAAGCACTGGTGCGGCTCAAGGGGGGGAAATAGCCTGATAGGCTCGCCAGTGCTAGAGGTTCATGTATTTGGCGTTTTTACGCAGCCGACCAGCTTGCCAAGATAGTCGCGAAACGCCGCCTGTTCCGTCAGCGCGTGCAGTGATGCGCCTTCACTCAGCCGTCCCTTGTTGACGAAGATAAAGCGATCGCAGATCTCGTGCAGCAATTCGACGTGATACGGCTCGTTCGGATGCAGGCAGACGAAGACAAGGCAGCCCTGCTTTTTCAGGTTGCGAAAAAAATCCAGCATAAAGCCGATGTAGCCGTCCTGCGTATTGAACTGGGGTTCATCGAAAAGATGGATCGCGGTGCGCGGAGACGTTGCAGCGTCGAGCATAAATTCCGGTGTGCGTCGTTTAAAAGAGCGCACCTGATACGACTGGTGGTAGTGCATCGCGAGCCGCGTTCGTTCGCCGTATTTGACGCGATGAATGTCCTGGCCTGCACACAACACGCGGCCCGAAGTCGGCTGATTGCTGCCGGTAATAAGTTCGAATAGCGTTGTCTTGCCCGAACCGTTAGGCCCCATCACACCGATGATGCCGGGGCCATCGACATTGAAATCTGCTTCCAGTGAAAAAGTCTGTTCGCGCTTGATCACGCCGCGCGCGTAGATTTTTTTCAGTTGTTCGACTTTTAGCATGAGTACTAGACCCCCAGCAGACGCGCGCGTAACGCCGCATCGTCGCGCAACGTCGCAGCCGATCCCTCAAAAGCCACCGCGCCGCGGTCGAGCACATAGGCGCGATCCGCAACGCCGAGCGCACTTTCCACGTTCTGCTCCACCAGCAGCACTGCGACGCCTTCTGCTTTCAGTTTGCTGATGACCCGCATCACGTCCTGCACCACTTTCGGTGCCAGTCCCTGACTGGGTTCATCCATCAACACCAGTCCCGGCGAGCCGAGCAGCACGCGCGATATCGCCACCATTTGCATTTCGCCGCCGGAGAGATTTTCACATTCGCGTTTCATCAGGTATTCAAGGGCCGAGAACACGCCGAAGCACTCGCCCAATGTCCACGCGCGAAAGCGTGTTTTCTTTTTGGCAATCGCCAAATTTCGCTCCACCGTCAGGGTTGGAAATACGCGGCGGTCATCAGGCACCCAGCCGAGTCCCGCGCAGGCGATGTCGTGTGTTTCCGCGCGGGTAATGTCTCGGCCATCGAAACGCACGCTGCCGCCGCGTGGTCGCGTGAGCCCGAGTATCGAGCGCAGTGTCGTGGTTTTGCCTGCGCCGTTGGCACCGAGCAATGCCACCACTTCGCCGGGGGCTACTTTGAGTGAGACGCCGAACAGCGCCTGAGTTTCGCCGTAAAACGTGCGGATATCGGACAGCTCTAGCATGTGAGCTGCCCCAGATTCGAGCGCTGCACCCAGGCGTTTTCGCGCAGCTCTGTTGGCGTGCCGCGTGCGATCACTTGCCCCCAGTGAACGACGGAAATGCGATCTGCTAAGCGAAACAGGAAGCGCATGTCGTGTTCAATGATGACCATCGTCAAATGACGTTTTAGTTCGGTCACAAGATCCGCCACCCGTGCAATGCCTTCCGCACCCAGCCCGGCCGTCGGCTCATCGAGGAACAGCAGCACCGGCTCACCCGCGAGCGCGACGGCGATTTCCAGCGCACGCCGGTCGCCGTAGGAAAGACTGCCTGCGCGCAGCGACGCTTTATCCTGTAACCCGACGCGCTGCAGGATGGCGTCTGCACGTTCATATGCATCGCCAGCGCTCATGGCATCGCGCCAGAAGCTGAAGCCATGCGCACGCAGGCTGCGCGTGGCCACGGCCACATTCTCCAGCGCGGTGAAATCATCGAACAGGTTCATCAACTGGAACGAACGTGCTACGCCATGTCGCGCAATGGCGCGCGGCGAGCCGCCGGTAATATCTTTGCCACGTAGCATGACTGTGCCGCCGTCGGGTTGATAGCGACCGGTTAGTACATTGAAGCAGGTCGTCTTGCCCGCGCCGTTCGGACCCATGATGCCGTGGACTTGGCCTTCCTCCACGTCGAAGCTCACGTCCTGCAATACCAGGCGATCACCGAACCGTTTGGCGAGTTGGTGGGCGGAGAAAAGTGCCGTCACGTTGCGGTTCCCGATGGGTTGCCCTTCGTTCGCCACGACTGCCACATTCCCGCAATACCCTCGGGCTTGAAGATCACCATCGCCATGAAGGCCAGCCCGTACCATAGCAGCCAAGTCTCGGTGTACGCGCCAAGCAGGTCACGCGCGAGAATAAAAAACGCCGCGCCGATCAACGGTCCCCAGAAGCTCACCAGGCCGCCGCCGATCAACACCATCATCACCACGAATCCGGAATTGTGCAGGCTCATCACATTCGGATACGCGGACTGTTGCGCCATCGCGAAGAGTGCGCCCGCCAATCCCGCCACCGCAGTAGAAATGACAAAGGCAAGGAATTTGTACAGCCATACGTTGTGGCCGATAAACGCTGCGCGCGTCTCGTTCTGTTTCACTGCCTGCAATATGCGGCCAAACGGCGAATAGCTGAGCCGCCACAGGAACACCACCACCAGCACCAGCAGCGCGAAGGTGAAGTAATAAAGTGCGTTATTGCCTTTGAGTGAAAGTTCAAACAAACCGAAATTGGCTGCCGGACGCGCAATATTGAGCAGGCCATCTTCACCGCCGGTAACGCTGTGCCACTTGATCGAAATGAACCAGAACACCTGCCCAAATGCGATCGTGAGTAACGCATAGTAAATGCCGCGCCGATGCGAAATGAATGCGGCGACCAGTGCGCCCGCCAGCGCCGCAATGGCCATTGCGCCCAATAAGGCCAGCCATAATCCGGCACCGAATTTGAGTTGCAACAGACCAAACGCATACGCGCCGATACCCAGAAACGCGCCGTGGCCGAACGAAGGTAGCCCTGCCTGACCCAGCAGCAGGTTGTAGCCCAGCGCGAACATCATCCAGATCATGATTTCCAGCGCGAGGTAAGGATACAGTCCGACGCTTTTGATCCACAGGGGTGCTGTCGCCAGCACCACCAGCCCAATCCACAAGCCAGGCCGTGTCAGCAATCGATTGTCTGCGTGCTTCTTCATTCTCCTCCAACCATGTTTTTGACCTGCTGATTTCTTGTTGAACGGAAATATACGTTCTTATCTTGCAATAATCAAGAATGTTTGTTCTAATCGCTTCAATTTATTGAAACGTCCATTCAATCGCAACCATTTTTGACCGCATCCAATAGAACAAACATGTCCATTGCCGATTTCGAAAGCCTGAAAAGCGAGATCACCAAACAGTATCCGACGTTAAGTCGGCAGCTGCAGGATATTGCCCGTTTCACGCTGGACAGCCCACAGGAAATCGCGCTCGATACTGTGGCGACCGCAGCGGCCAAAGCAGGCGTGCAGCCATCGGCGATGGTGCGCTTTGCGCAAGCGCTGGGCTTCGGCGGTTATTCGGAAATGCAGCAGATTTTTCGCGATCAACTGGTGCAGCGGTCCTCAAGTTATCGCGACCGGATTGAACGGCTGCGGCAGGAACATGCCAAGGACTCGCCCTCGGCCGTACTGCGCGAATTCGTCAATGAATCGATTGCGAATCTCAACCATCTTGGCGACCACATTACCGCGAAAAAGCTGGAAGAGGCGATCAAAGTCATCTCTGACGCGGACCGCATACACGTTCTTGCGCAACGACGTGCCTTCCCTGTCGCCTGTTACCTCACGTATGCGCTGTCGCAACTGGAGTTGCCGGTGTCGCTGATGGACGGTGTGGGTGGAATGGTTCGCGATCAGGCGCTTGGAATTCGTCCGAATGATGTGTTGGTCGCGGTGAGTTTTCGCAACTATTCGCCGGATGTCATCGCGCTCGCGGCCGAGTGCAAAAAACGTGGCGTGCCCGTCGTCGTTATCACCGACAGCACGGTCAGCCCCTTGCAGCGTTACGCTACTGTCGCTTTTGACCTCGGTGACCATGGCGACCAGCCGTTCCGCTCGCTGGTGGAGCCCATGTGTCTTGCGCAGTCGTTGGTGGTCAGTATCGGCTACCACCTTGCCGAGAAATCGGCGAGAAAGGCTGTTGGCGCATCCAGGAAAGTCACATCGAAAACACCGGCGAAATCGGCATCAAAACGGCGGTCAGAGTGAACCGGGCCCTTGATCTGATCTGCATGGGCCGCGCCGCCGTCGATCTCTACGGCGAACAAATTGGCTGCCCGCTGGAAGACATTTCCACCTTCGCGAAATACCTGGGTGGCTCGCCGGCAAACACGGCGGTCGGCGTTTCGCGCCTCGGACTGAAGTCGGCGATGCTGTCCCGCGTGGGCGATGAACAACTGGGCCGCTTCGTGCGTGCGCAATTGGCGCGTGAAGGCGTGAATGTCGATCACGTCTCCACCGATCCAGCACGACTCACCGCGCTGGTGTTCCTCGCGGTACGTGATCGCGACAGCTTTCCGCATATCTTCTATCGGGACAACTGCGCAGACATGGCGCTGGCGGAGGGACATATCGCGCCGGACTTCATTGCGTCGGCTACGAGCCTGCTGATATCTGGCACCCTGCTTTCACAGGAAACGACGCGTCACGCCTGCCATTGCGCGGTGGCCATTGCCAGCAGCATGGAGACGCGCGTCATTCTCGACATTGACTACCGTCCTGTGTTGTGGGGCCTGGCTAGCGCGGGTCATGGCGAATCGCGGTTTGTATCCAGTGCGGAAGTGACTGCGCACTATGCGCCATTGCTTTCGGCGTGCGCGCTGATCGTTGGTACCGAGGAAGAGATTCGTATCGCTGGTGGTGAAGTTGATACGCTTGATGCCCTGAAAGAAATTCGGCGGCAATCCAGTGCGCTGATCGTATTGAAGCGCGGTGCTGAAGGATGCGTGGCGTTTCCGGATGCGATCCCACCGCGGATTGACGACGGCATCGTCAGCGTTGGATTCGCGGTGGATGTGTTCAATGTGCTGGGCGCTGGTGACGCCTTCATGGCGGGCTTTCTGTCCGGCTGGCTGCGCGAGCAATCGATAAGCGAATGCTGCCGCGCCGCCAATGCCTGTGGCGCAATCGTGGTTTCGCGTCACGGTTGTGCGCCTGCAATGGCCACGGCGGAAGAACTTGAATACTTCCTGAAGCACGGCAGCCCTACGCCGCGCTTGCGCGAGGACGATGCACTCTCACATCTGCATCGCAGCACGACACGCCTGCCGCGTTCGCCCCAGCTCAATGTACTTGCGTTCGACCATCGTTCGCAACTGGAGCGCATCGCACTGGATCATGGCGCGGATTTGAGCAGGATCGCGCCCTTCAAAGCGCTTGTCGCGAAAGCATTCCTGTTGGTGGGTAAGGGCAGGTCCGACACCGGCGTATTGCTCGATGATCACTACGGTACCGATGTGCTTCCCGTACTCACAGGGAGGAATCTCTGGATCGCACGTCCCATTGAAGTGCCGGGTTCAATTCCTGTCGCGTTCGAGATCGGCGCGAACATCGGTCTCGTACTCCGCACCTGGCCTGCAGAACACGTGGTCAAGTGCCTGGTTTTTTACCATCCGGATGATAGCGACGAGCTGAAAGCGATTCAGATAGCGAGGATGCAGGAGTTGTCCGACGCATGCCACGACACGGGCCACGAACTGTTGCTGGAAATCATTCCGCCGGAACGCGCTGGTAAAGACGCGAACGCCGTTGGCCGCGCGATGGGTCAACTCTACGATGCAGGTATTCGGCCGGACTGGTGGAAGCTGCCGCCATCGACAGATCCCCGCATCTGGCAGGCACTCGGCGCGTTGATCGAAGCAAGAGATCCGTACTGCCAGGGCATGCTGGTACTTGGCCTCGAAGCCTCCACGGCAACGTTGGAAGCCAGCTTTACGGCCGCAGCCAGTGAATCGCGTTGTCGCGGATTCGCAGTCGGGCGGACCATCTTCGCCGAGCCTGCAGCCGCATGGTTTTCCGGCTCGGCAACAGACGCCGATGTCGTCGCGCAGATCGCTCGCAACTATCGGGACCTCATCACGCTCTGGGATCGCGCCGCAGTGACATCTAAATCTAAATCACACCAGCAATCACCTCAATTGGAAAAAGGACTTGTGTCATGAGCACACCACGCATCGGCTTTATCGGCATCGGCATGATGGGCCACGGCATGGCCAAAAATCTGCTCGCCAAGGGCTACAGACTGAATCTGAAGGTCAACCGTGATCGTTCGCGGCTTGACGACTTGCTCGCCGCCGGTGCGACCGAAGCAAAGACAAATGCTGACGCCGCGCGCGGTGCCGACATCGTGATTATCTGCGTTACGGGCTCCACGCAAGTTGAGGACATCGTGTTCGGTGCGGACGGTTTGCTCGGGGCCGCGCGCGACGGATTGATTGTCATTGACACTTCCACCGCTGAACCCGATTCCACTACCCGCATTCGCGAGGCGCTTGCTGCCAAAGGCGTGAAATTTATTGACGCCCCTTTGGCACGAACGCCCAAAGAAGCCGAGGAAGGTCGCCTCAACACCATGGTCGGCGCGGATGAGGCAACGTTTGAGCAGATACGCCCGGTGCTGGCAGCCTATTGCGAAAATATTTTCCACGTTGGTCCACCGGGCCACGGCCATGTATTGAAACTGGTTAACAACTTCCTTGCGCTGTCGATTGCGGCCAGCACTGCCGAAGCATTCGCCTCAATCTCGCGTGCAGGCGTCTCATTGGAGAAATTCCATCAAGTCGTTTCAGCTGGAGGCGTGAATTCAGGCGTCTACAAGATGATCGCCGAAAGCGCGGTCAAGGGCGACTTCACCGGCATGAAGTTCTCCATTGCAAATGGCCGCAAAGACCTTCGGTACTACACCCATATGACAGAAATGCTGCCGGTGGTGAGCTTCATGGGTGAGGCCGTGCACCAGACGTTTGTTCATGCCGTCGCGCAGGGCTACGGCGACAAATTAGTACCCTCGTTGATTGAGGTGCAGGAGAAAGCCAATGGCTTTCAGATCGTGAAACGCCAGTAGAACCAACGACGCTGGAAAGCGCCCGCCGAACCAAAACCCGGAAGGAGAAACTGCCATGTCTGACGAAAAAAATGTGTCACTGAAACTGGATAACGACGCACAACCCTCGAGCCCGCGCAGGCGAAGTCTGCTGCAGGCCATCGCACTCGGTACCGGTGCCGCCAGTTTTTACGGTCCGTGGAAAACGCACCATGCATGGGCGCAGTCGGGCGCGAAAAAACCGCTGGTGATCGGCCTCACCATGGACGCCAGCGGTCAGTACGCCGCCAGCGGAATGGAAGAGCGGCTCGGTGCGATGTTGGCCATCAAGGAATTCAACGCAAAAGGTGGCGTGTTGGGCCGCACCATCGAGGCGCTGCACATGGATACGGAGACCACGCCTGCCACGGGCTCACGCGTGGCCGAACGCATGATCACGCGCAATGAAGCCGCGTTCCTGATCGGCGCGATTCACTCCGGGGCCGCTAACGCCATCTCACAGGTCGCGCAGAAATACGGTTGCATTTTCCTCAACAGCAATTCGAGTTCGCCGACCGAAGCCGGTAAAGACTGCCATCGCGTCAAGTTCGTCTGGGATGGCAACGGTACTAACTTCGCGCACGCAATCGTCAAGAATGCGATGAAGGTTAACGGCAAGAATTGGCTACTGATGACCAACGATTACGTGTGGGGCCATAACACCTCCAAAGCGACCCGTGCAATCATCGAAGCCAATGGCGGCAAGGTGGTGGAGGAATTGCTGGTGCCGCAGAATACGCGCGACTTCAGCGCCTATCTGCTCAAAATCCAGCAGCTCAAACCCAATGCCATTGCCACGGCAGTCGGCGGCGACGACATCAAAGTACTGCGCAAACAAGTCGTGCAGTTGAAGATGAACAAGACATTCGCGTGGATCAATAATCAGCAGGATTGGCCGGATGTGTATGGCCTGGGGCCGGAGGAAATCTTCGGGGTGTTCGGCACCAACTGGTACTACCGACTTGATTTACCCGGCGTGAAGGAATTTGTCGCTGCGTATCAAAAGGCGTATCCCGGCGTGCAGATTAAAGTGCCAGGCAACGTTTATTACAATGGTTACATGGCCACCCGCGAGCTGCTGCGTGCCGTTGAACGGGCGGGTTCAACCAACAACATCAAGGTCATCAAGGAACTTGAGAGTCTCAAGGTGTCGGCGCAGGACCGCATGCAGCATTTCGACGCGTACATGAACCCGGTGACGCATCAAATGCAGCAAACGATCTATATGGCGACGTACAACGAAGCACCGGCGGAAAAGGATGATATTTTCAAGATCCTCGCGCAGGTGGAGCCGAAGGAGGTCGAGGATCGGGATGCGTCGGCGGCGTGCAAGCTGGAATCATATGACGCGACGCCGACGTACGAGCAGTGATACTTACTCCCTCTCCCCCGTCCGGGGGAGAGGGTTGGGGGTGAGACGGGGAATTTGTGGAGCAAGCTCCGCGCCCGTCGAACGGCATTCCGATGCAGCGGAATGCGCGCACAGCATGTGAGGGGCATCAGCTCACTTATCCGCACCTATAAAGAAGTCGAAGATGGATTTCCTCCAAAACCTCCTTCCCCATCTCCTGAACGGCCTCTCACTCGGCCTTCTCTTTGCGCTGATCGCGCTGGGCTTCATGCTCATCGTCGGCGTAATGGAGGTTATCAACCTCGCGCACGGCTCGTTGTTCGCATTGGGTGCCTATATCGCGCTGTTCCTCATGGCACCACACTTCGGCCCGCTTGCCGGGGCGTTCGCATGGTACGCCGAGCTACCCACCGGCACTCGGTACGCCGTTGCACTATTCATGGCACCAATTCTCGTGGGTGCCTTCGGCATGTTGCTCGAACTTGCCATGCGCCGTACTTACGGCAAGGATCCGCTTTACGGATTGCTGCTCACGTTTGGCGCTGCGTTGGTAATCGAGGAATTGATTCGCGTTCTGTGGGGATCGCGAGAACGCACCTTGACTACACCCGATGCAATCTCAGGCGCGGTCATGATCGGCGATCTCATCTACGCCCGCTATCGTTTCTTTGCCTGCGCGTTTGCGATCGCCATGATTGTGCTGCTGTGGCTGTTCATCGAAAAAACAAAATACGGCGCGATCATCAAAGCCGGCGCGCACGACAGCGAGATGGTGCGTGCGCTTGGCTACAATTTGTCGCGTCTGCGCATGTGGGTATTCGCGCTCGGAACGGCGCTGGCAGCAATCGCGGGCATCGTCATGGCACCCATTTGGGGAATCCGACCGCATGTCGGCGTCGATGCGGTGGTGCCGGCCTTCCTCATCATCGTACTGGGCGGCGTCGGCAGTTTCTGGGGTGCAGTGGTTGCAGGCTTGATGGTCGGGCTGGTCGTCGGGCTCACAGGCGCGTACGCTTCGGAATGGTCGCTGATGTCGATGTACCTTCTATTCATCGTCGTTGTGACCTTCCGTGCGCGCGGGATGTTTGGTAAAAAGAGTGCACTCGATAATTGAAATTTGCATGCAAAGGAAGGGCAAGGATTGAAACCACTTGAAGGCAAAACCGCGCTGGTCACGGGCGCGGCGGGCACGATGGGATTGGCCACCACACGATTGCTGCTCGACGACGGCGCACGTGTGGCGATGGTCGATTTGAGCGGGGCACGCATGCGCGATGCGGCACGCGGTTTGAGCGGGGAAATCATGTTTGTTGAAGCCGACATTCGCGACGCTGCTGCGGTGAGCGCCGCGCATACACACATCGCCGAAAAATTCGGTGCAGTTGATATCCTTGTCAACAACGCCGGAATACTGTCGAATAATAAAATTGAAGCAACCAGCGACGAAGAGTGGCGGCGCGTGCTTGGTGTCAATCTTGACGGCGCATTTTACTGGTCACGCGCGGTGCTGCCGGCAATGAAAACGCGCAAATGGGGACGCATCATCAACGTCTCCTCCCTCGCCGCCAAAACCGGCGGCCTGACAGCGGGCACCGCTTATTCGGTATCAAAAGGCGCGATGAGCGCACTGACGTTTTCACTTGCTCGCGAGAGTGCTGCTTTCGGTGTCACTGTAAACGCCATCTCTCCCGCGTATGTGAAAACACCGATGGTCACCGAGGGGCTCAGTGAAGCGCAACGCGTGGCATTGCTGGCGACGATTCCGGTCGGGCGTTTTTGTGAGCCTGAAGAGTTCGCGCACGTCGTACGATTTCTCGCTTCACCTTTGGCCGGTTTCATTACCGGCGAAGTCGTCGATATCAACGGTGGCCTGTTAATGGATTGATGATGAACGCAATCACACTCAAAGCTGATTTCATCAGGGAACTCGCAGGTCAATTTGATCTGAACGGCAAAGTCGCATTCGTGCCGGGTGGCTACGGCGGCATTGGCGAAGCGATTGCGTGGGGCCTGGCGATGCGTGGTGCGCATGTGGTGATCGGCGGGCGCAGCCTTGAGAAGGCTGAAGCGCTGGCCGGTCAATTGGTAGAGCAGGGTCTTGCCGGCAGCGGCGTAGCCATCGATGCGCACTCAACAGATAGCATCCGCACTGCTGTGGATACCACGGTGGCGCGTGCCGGCAGGATCAACATCCTCGTCAATTGCGTTGGCATTCAGCGCGAAGAAAAACTGGTCGATGTCACCGAAGAGGCGTTCGACGAAGTCGTGCAGGTCAACCTTAAGGCGGCGATGTTTCTCGCGCAATCAGTCGCACGTCACCAGATCGCCGCCAAGTGTGGTGGCAAGCAGATTCACCTGCTTTCCGTGCGTGCTCAACTCGGTCTGCGTGATCGCGGCTACTCGGCATATTGCGCCACCAAAGGCGCGCTGGTGATGCTGGTAAAGCAGCACGCCGTCGAATTGGCGCGCGACAACATTCAGGTGAATGGCATTGCGCCGACGGTCGTCGCAACCGAAATGGCGCGGCACTGGCTGGACAACGAAACGACGCGCAAGCAGATCGTCGAGCGCATTCCGCTGGGACGTGTGGCAGAGCCGAAGGATGTGGTGGGCGCTGCGCTGTTTTTCGCGTCACCTGCGTCGGATTTTGTGACGGGGCAGATTCTCTATCTGGACGGCGGGATTACGGCGAGTCAATAATTCGTAGATATAGCATTGGCGGGCATCGCAGGGGGACAATGGCTGTAAAACCGCGCCAGTGCTAGAGTTTATAAAAATGCTAAGCGCACAGCCCTGCAATCAGCGCAGCTTGAAATTCCGCTGCAAATGCGGCGTCACCCAGTTCTTTGTTTGCAACGATAAACACGTCCTCGGCGCGTTGCCCGAGCGTGGTGATGCGTGCGTCCTGCAGATTGACGTCGAACGCCAGAAATACCCGCGCCATTGAAGACAGCAAGCCCGGCCGATCTGCGCAGCTCACGCTGAGTTCGAAGGTTGTTTTTTGCCGTGCAGGAACTAACGAGACTTTGGGCACGAATGCGAAATGCTTCACTTGTCGCGCAATGCGACCAGACAGCGGCGAGACCGGCGCTGCCGGTTCATCGAGCACGCGGGCGAGGCCGCGTTCGATCGTGGCGGCGACATCTTTGTAGCGCGACGCGGTTCCTGTTTTTGGCAGAATCTGGAATGCGTCCAGCGCATAATTGTGATTGGTGGTGTAGATCTTGGCGGCGGCAATATCAAAGGCGAGCTTCTCGAAGTAGCCAGTAATGCGCGCAAACAGACCGGGCTGATCGCGCGTCATCACCATCACGGCGAATCCTTCCTGATCGAGGTCGTGTCCTGTGCCGCTGTCGTGACTATCGCCCAGCAAGCGTACGCGCACGACCGCATTTGCGGGCGATGCGTCAGCGTTCAGCACCAGCGCATGCCAGGCCATTTCGGCGGCATCGAAACGCTGAAAATAGCTGTCCCTCACATGTGCCCATAACGGCGGTTTTTCGTGGATGACCGCACCCGTTTGTTCGCCGCTTTGATAAATCAGCAGCGCTTCCGACCGTTTGTTTTCAATCCAGTGCTCATTGGGTACGGCATCGCCGCGCAGCAACCTGCGGGTGGCGCGAAAAAGCTGCTCGAGCAGTTTTGCTTTCCACGCGTTCCATACGTGCGGGCTGGTGCCGCGAACATCAGCCACGGTGAGCAGATATAGCGCAATCAGGCGGCGCTCATCACCCACCCGCGTTGCAAAGTGGGCGATGACTTCCGGGTCGGACAAATCCTGTTTCTGCGCAGTGGCAGACATTTGCAGATGCATCTCCACCAGCCAGGCGACCAGGTCGGTATCGGCCCGGGAGAGGGCGAGTTTTTTACAAAACAGCCGTGCATCTTTTTTGCCCAGTTCGGAATGATCGCCGCCGCGACCTTTGGCGATATCGTGAAACAGCGCGGCGATATAAAGCATTTCAGGGCGCGCGAACTGGTCGGCGAGTTCGTGACAAAACGGAAACTCGAGCGCAAATCGTGGCATTACCAGGCGCCGCAAATTACGAATGACCATCAGGATATGTTCGTCAACTGAGTAGACGTGGAACAGATCATGTTGCATCTGTCCGGCGATGCGACCGAAGGCGGGGATGTAGCGGCCAAGTACGCCGTAGCGGCTCATGCGGCGTAGCGTGAACGTCACTTTCTCACTCTGCAGGATTTTCAGAAACAGTCGATTGACTTCGGGATCATCGCGGAATTGTTTGTCAATCAAATGCACCGCCCGCCATAGCGCGCGCAATGTTTCCGGCTCGAAAAACTCTGCTTCTTTGACGCTTTGCAACGCGAGGAAGGCGCGGAAAATGGCGCGCGGATCGCGGAAGAATATTTTCTCATCGCGCGCGGCGATGTTGCCATTGACGACTTCGAATTCATCGTCGATTTTTTTGACATGATCCTTGCGCCGCTGCGAGATACGCTCAAGCAGCGTCGGCAGTAAAATCGAGTTCATCTGCCAGATCGCTTTTGCCGTCAGGTAATAGCGGCGCATCAATACTTCTGAGGGCAGTTTGGTTCGACTGCCTTCGAGTTTCAGTTCCTTCGCCAGCTCGGTTTGATAGTCGAACACCAGTCTGTCTTCGCGTCGATGCGCGAGGTAATGGAGACGGATGCGGATATCAATGAGCACGCGGCGGTGACGGCTGATCATTTTCAATTCGTAAGGCGAGATAAGCCCTTCAGTTTGCAGCGCGTGCCAGTCGTCACCCAGATCTGCCGCCTTCGCCAGCCACAGTACCGTTTGCAAATCGCGTAAGCCACCCGGACTCTCTTTGATGTTCGGTTCAAGATTCAGGGCCACATCGTTGTGTCGCGCATGACGGCGTTTTTGCTCGTCTATTTTCGCGGCGAAAAATGCGCTGACGGATCGCGATTTTTTGAGCGTGAGTTGTAGTTCCGCGACCAGCGCCTGATCGCCCCACAGGCCGCGCATTTCGAGCAGACCGGTATCGACGGTGACATCCTTGGCCGCTTCTTCAACGCATTCGGATAGCGTACGCACCGAAATGCCCGGTTCGAGGCCCACATCCCAAAGTAGACTGACGAACGCTTCGACGCGGGTATCCGGCGGCGAACCGTCAGGCAACAATACCAACAGATCGACATCCGATGCCGGAAAGAGAAATCCGCGTCCATAGCCGCCCACGGCCACGATGGCGATATTCTCAGTCAGGCCGATGTCGGAAGCGATTCGTCCGACTGCCTGATCGACCGCCGCCGCGTGACGGCGCAGGTTGCGATCCGGCTGCGGGCGAACCCGATATGATTTTTCCAGTGTGACGCGCTGATCCTGCAACCAGTCGCGAATGTGTTTTGCGTAGGCGGCGCGGGTAAGGGCTTCGCTCTCGGCGGTGCGCACGACAGCGTAGGTGATTGCGCGAGGAACCACAGACTTCAGGAAAGGTTGGCGGGCATCGGCGGCGTTCCTGCTGACTGGGTCAGCACCTCAAAGCCGTCATCGGTTACCAGCACTGTATGTTCCCATTGTGCGGAAAGGCTGTGGTCGGCGGTCACCACGGTCCAGCCGTCGCCGAGCATGCGAATGTCTTTCTTGCCCGCATTGATCATTGGTTCGACGGTGAAAATCATGCCGGCCTTTAACGTCATCCCCGCACCCGCTTTGCCGTAATGAAGGATCTGCGGATCTTCATGGAATTTTTTGCCGATGCCGTGGCCGCAGAATTCGCGGACGATGGAAAATCCATTGCCCTCCGCAAACACCTGTATGGCGTGGCCAATATCACCCAGCGTTGCGCCCGGCTTG
This sequence comes from Betaproteobacteria bacterium, assembly GCA_031414995.1. Taxonomy (GTDB): domain Bacteria; phylum Pseudomonadota; class Gammaproteobacteria; order Burkholderiales; family Usitatibacteraceae; genus UKL13-2. Next base: position 8,865 of record JANOQY010000072.1, on the reverse strand, counting down.
ACCTTGTTGATACCGCGCCACATCGATTCGTAGGTGCTTTCGCAGAGACGTCTGGCTTGGATGGAGGGCTCCCCGACATAAAACATGCGGCTGGTATCGCCGTGGTAGCCATCTTTGATGACGGTAACGTCGATGTTGATGACGTCGCCATGCTTTAACACTTTGTCGCCGGGGATACCGTGGCAGACCTGATGATTGACCGACGTACAGATCGATTTTGGATACGGGCGATGGCCTGGCGGCGCGTAATTGAGCGGTGCCGGAATGGTTCCCTGCACGTTGACGATGTAATCGTGGCAAAGCTGGTCGAGCTTCTCGGTGGTCACCCCCTGTTTTACGTGCGGGGTAATGAAGTCGAGCACTTCAGACGCAAGTCGGCCAGCGACGCGCATTTTTTCGATGTCTTGGGGAGTTTTGAGGGAGACGTTCACAATGTCGCTTCAATGCAAAAAACAAGCGCGAAGTATAGCCGGGAGGCCAGTTTGGCGCTATGGTTTGGCTGTCATCGCAGATAAATCCTGCTTGCGCGCGTGTTGCTTGTATACCTCGCGTTGCAGCCAAAGCAGCATTCGCTTGGCTTCGAAATGGGTACTTTTATTGAGCACTTTCTCGGCCCCGGCAGGCGAAAATCCGCGGTACTTTGTGTCAGTGATGACGTCGTAATCTGTAGTGTTGTAAAGGCTGGTGTGCATGAGCGTTGGCTTTTCGCCAATCACGCGCAACAGGTCAGTGTCGACTGCCCAAAGTTCACGCCCAACTTCAAACATGCGGATTTGGGTGCCGGCGAACTCGTAATAGTTTCCCTGCCATTCCGCATAGGGCTGTTTTTTTGCCCATTGAAAATAACCTTCACCTGCTTCAATAATCGGTTTGGCGAGCAAAATCCCGGCAATCGGGATGGCCAGCACGAACGGGATCAAGCCCATGTGGCGGAACACCACCCACAGGACCGCCACTGAAAGCGCCAGACGGATGGCGAACAGCAAAACGATGCGCTTGACCTCCACTGGGGTCTCCCCGTGTGTCTATAAAGCAATTGATTATTATCGGTTTTCCGGGCTATAATAGCAGGCTGTTTCGATCCGGATTCGCTGGGTCGGGCAAATCCACACCCTTGCACCGTTAAGGTCTTTTCCGGCAATAAAACGCCGCGAGAGTCTTGTGAGGGGAGGCTAACCTTAACTTTTGGAGTTTTTCATGTCAGTAACCATGCGTCAAATGCTCGAAGCGGGCGTCCATTTCGGACACCAAACCCGTTTCTGGAATCCCAAAATGGCACCCTTCATTTTCGGTGCCCGTAACAAAATCCATATTATCAATCTTGAGAAATCGCTCCCGATGTACCAGGACGCGCTCAAGTTTGTGCGTCAGTTGGCATCCAACAAAGGTACCATCCTTTTCGTTGGCACCAAGCGTCAGGCTCGCGAAATCGTGATGGAAGAGGCGCAGCGCGCCGGCATGCCATACGTTGATTTCCGTTGGCTCGGCGGCATGATGACCAACTACAAGACAGTGAAAGGCTCGATCAAGCGCCTGAAAGAACTCGAAGCCATGGCTGAAGACGGCTCGCTTGAAAAACTGTCCAAAAAAGAAGCCCTGATGTTCTCCCGCGAAATGGAAAAACTCCAGCGTTCGATGGGCGGCATCAAGGATATGGGCGGTGTGCCGGACGCGATTTTCGTGATTGACGTCGGATATCACAAAATTGCCGTGACTGAAGCCAGAAAACTTGGCGTGCCAATTATCGGCGTGGTCGATACCAACAACTCACTCGACGGCGTCGATTACGTGATTCCGGGTAACGACGACTCGACCCGCGCGATCCGCTTGTACGCACGCGGCGTGGCTGATGCAATCCTCGAAGGCAAGAATGCGGTGATTCAGGAAATGATCGCCCCCGGTGAGGAATTGGTAGAAGTCACCGAGGAAGAAGCGAAGTAAGTTTCGACACCGGAAAAAAGGGGCTCCGGCCCCTTTTTTTTAAGGGGTTCAGATGAAGTTGCTGTTGTTTGAGAAATCACAGGGTCGTCGAGCAAACGCTGGCGACCTTAGTTAACAAAATAGGAAACGGAAATGGCAGAGATTACGGCAGGGATGGTCAAAGAATTACGCGAGAAAACAGACGCACCGATGATGGAGTGCAAGAGAGCACTGACAGAAGCTGCTGGTGACATGGAAAAAGCGGAAGAAATTCTGCGCGTGAAGCTCGGCAACAAAGCCAGCAAAGCAGCCAGCCGCGTGGCGGCCGAAGGCGTTGTCGCGATCCATATTTCTGGCGACCAAAAACTTGGCGCGATCATTGAAGTGAATTGCGAAACTGATTTCGTGGCAAAAAATGACGACTTCCTCGCCTTGTCGGCAAAACTCGCCGAAATGGTGGCAACGCAGAATCCAGCGGATGTAACGGCCCTCTCGGCGCTGTCCATCAATGGCACCAGCGTTGAAGAAACCCGCAAAGCATTGATCGGCAAGATTGGCGAGAATTTATCGATCCGGCGTTTTGTGCGCGTCGCGGCCAAGGGATCGTTGCATAACTATATCCACGGCGGCTCAAAAGTAGGCGTGCTGCTCGATGTCACCGGTGGTGATGTGACGATGGCCAAGGATATCGCGATGCATATCGCAGCATCGAAGCCGGTCGCATTGTCTATCGCCGATGTGCCAGTCGCTCTGGTTGAAAAAGAGCGTGAAATCGCGCGTCAAAAAGCGGCTGAATCCGGCAAACCAGCCGAGATCGTAGCCAAGATGGTTGAGGGCTCTGCCGCAAAATTCATGAAGGAAGTGGCGTTGCTGTCGCAGCCGTTCGTCAAAGACGACAAGATGACCATCGAAGCGCTGTTGAAGTCCAAAGGTGCTCTCATCAATTCGTTCACGCTGTACATGGTTGGTGAAGGCATTGAGAAAAAAGTGACGGACTTCGCGGCCGAAGTGGCCGAAGCGGCAGCAGCAGCAAAGCCAAAGAACGACAAGGGCGACCCTGAAGCCGAACTCGTTCCAGCCTAAACTGTTTGGAAACTGGGAAGCGAAGCCAACGCTTCCCAAAATTGTTTTTGTAACAATTTTTCGCCTGATTGCAGACACAATCCGCAATCAAACTTGAGAACCCAAAAAGGACGAGTGATGACAACACCCAAGTATCGGAGAATCCTTCTCAAGCTGTCCGGTGAAGCACTGATGGGTGATGATTCATTCGGCATCAACCGGCCCACCATCGAACGTATCGTCGGAGAGATCAAGGAAGTTTCCGATCTGGGCGTGGCGATGGGGATCGTCATTGGCGGCGGCAATATTTTCCGCGGCGTATCCACCAGTGCAGCGGGCATGGATCGTGCGACCGCCGATTACATGGGCATGCTGGCGACGGTGATTAATTCACTGGCCTTGCAGGACGCGCTGTCGAAGGCGGGCATGACGCCACGCGTGCAGTCTGCAATCAATATTGAGCCAGTGGTTGAACCCTACATTCGCGGCAAGACCATGCGTTACCTAGAAGAAGGTAAAGTGGTCGTATTCGCTGCCGGTACGGGCAATCCATTCTTCACCACCGATACCGCCGCTGCTCTGCGTGGTCGCGAAATGGAAGCCGAGATCGTACTGAAAGCGACCAAGGTCGACGGCGTCTATACGGCTGATCCGAAGCTCGACAAGACGGCGACACGCTATCATCACATCACATTTGACGAGGCCATGATCAAGAATCTGAAAGTGATGGACGCCACCGCAATCGCGCTTTGCCGTGATCAGAAATTGCCGATCAATGTGTTTTCGATTTTCAAGCAGGGTGCCCTCAAAAGAGTCGTGATGGGCGAAGATGAAGGTACACTGGTACACGCTTGATTGTTTTGTGGAGTGAGCGCATGAACGTTGCAGAACTGAAAAAGCAATCGGAAACAAAGATGGGCAAATCGCTCGAGACGCTGAGGAGCGATCTCGGCAAGGTGCGTACAGGTCGCGCCCACACCGGGCTGCTCGACCATATCCAGGTGGATTATTACGGCTCGATGATGGGCTTGAAGCAGGTGGCCAACGTGACCTTGACGGATGCACGCACCATCACCGTCCAGCCGTGGGAAAAAAAGCTCGCGGCCGTGGTCGAGAAAGCGATTCGTGATTCGGGATTGGGATTGAATCCAACCTCTGCGGGGGACTCAATACGCGTGCCGATGCCAGCGCTGACTGAAGAACGTCGCAAGGAGCTCGCGAAAGTCGTCAAGAGTGACGGCGAACATGCAAAAGTGGCGATCCGCAATATTCGGCGCGATGCCAACACCGCGCTCAAAGATGCGCTCAAGGCAAAAACGATTCCTGAAGATGATGAAAAGCGCGCTCAGGAAGACATCCAAAAGCTGACCGACCGTTTCATCAAGGATGTCGATCACGCGGTTGCCGAAAAAGAAAAAGAATTGATGTCGGTCTAGTCAACCCTCACTCTTTAAGCCGCATCACGCACAATGCACAAGAGCTCCACCGAAACCATTCCAGACGTCAGTGATGTGCCCCGTCACGTCGCCATCATCATGGATGGTAACGGTCGCTGGGCCAAGCAGCGCTTCATGCCGCGTGTGGCCGGCCATAAGCGCGGCGTGGGTGCGGTTCGCGAAACGGTGAGTGCTTGCGGTGAGCTTGGCATTGAATACCTGACTTTATTTGCGTTCTCAAGCGAAAACTGGCGTCGCCCGGCAGAAGAAGTATCGGTGCTAATGCAATTATTTATGGGCGCACTGGAAAACGAAGTCGTCAAATTACATGACAACAAAGTCCGCTTCAAAGTCGTTGGCGATTTGTCACCTTTCGACGCGCGAATCCGCGAACTCATCGCAAGAGCCGAAACGCTGACTCAGGATCACACCAAACTTACGCTGACAGTGGCCGCAAACTATGGTGGCCGCTGGGACATTTTGCAGGCGGCCAATAGAGCGCAACAAGAGAAACTCAAGCAAACACGGACATCACAGGGCATAAATGCTCCAAAATCCACGCCAGTGCTAGAGATTGAAGAAATTACCGAAGCGGAACTGGCGCGACATCTCTCCATGGCCTACGCGCCGGAACCGGACCTTTTTATCCGCACCGGCGGTGAGGAGCGCATCAGTAATTTTTTGCTTTGGCAACTGGCCTACACAGAGTTTCATTTCACGCAGGAATTGTGGCCGAACTTTGGTCGCGAGAGTTTGCTGAAAGCAATTGATTCATACCGGCGGCGGGAACGCCGCTTCGGTCGCACCAGCGAACAGTTGGTGCCGGCCAAGTCCTCGACCAGCGCAACGGCTGCGTAGTGGCTTTGCTGAATATTTCAGTCAAGCACCAATAATTTTCGGCCACCAGTGCTCAAGACACGCGTCATCACCGCACTCGTGATTCTGCCGATCGTACTGATCGAGTTGTTTTTATTCCCGAATTTCGCGTGGGCCTTGTTCACACTCGCCATCGTGCTCGCAGCCTGCTGGGAATGGAGCCGTTTTTGCCAGCTTGCCGAAGGTGCCACACGTGCGTATTGGGCGCTTTCACTTTTACCCTGCGGGTTGATTTTCTTCGCCTATCAGGACGGACAAATTTTTGGCGTTGCGTTTCGCTCGCTCGCATTGGCAGGTTTTGTTATTGCCACGCTGTTCTGGCTTGTCGTGGTGCCGATATGGTTGCAGAAATTGTGGCGACCCGAGAACCGTTGGGTAATTGCGCTGGCAGGCTGGATCGTTATTTTTCCCACGTGGCTGGCACTACTATTTTTGCACGATGTCAGTCCCTGGCTGTTGCTCACGTTCGCTGCGATCGTTTGGGTGGCCGATATCGCCGCCTATTTTGTCGGCAAACGGTTTGGCAAAAATAAGCTCGCCCCCGCAATCAGCCCGGGCAAAACGATCGAGGGCGCGCTCGGTGGGATCGTCGGCGTCGCCGCGTACTTTTTTCTCTGGCAAACCCTTGTGGCTAATAGTTTCGTTGGCCGCCACACGTGGGCGCAAGAATTGACGACGCACCTCGTCGTGCTATTCGCGTTCTTTGCTGTGCTGGCAGTGCTGTCAGTGATTGGTGACCTTTTCGAGTCGTGGATGAAACGTGGTGCGGGGATGAAAGACTCCAGCAATCTGTTACCCGGACACGGCGGGATTCTTGATCGTATAGACGCATTGACGTCAACGTTGCCGGTTGCGGGTTTGTACGTGCTGTTGCGCGCAGGTTCATGAGCACATGAGCGCCCCAAACATCAGAAACGTCACGATCCTCGGTTCCACCGGTTCCATCGGCGTTAACACGCTGGACGTGATCGGCAGACATCCTGATCGCTTCCGCGTGTTTGCGCTGTCTGCGTATTCGCGCGTCGACGAGCTGGCGCTGCAATGCGAAAAATTTCAGCCGCGCTTTGCAGCGATGCCAGATCCCGCACATGCCGAGGCCTTGCATACGCGGCTGAAGACAGCCGGATGCGACACCGAAGTATTGGCGGGTGAAGACGCGCTTGCCGACATCGCTTCACATGAGGAAACACATGCCGTAATGGCGGCTATTGTCGGGGCAGCGGGTCTGCCGTCCTCGCTTGCCGCCGCGCGTGCGGGCAAAACGGTGCTGCTGGCCAACAAGGAAGCACTGGTGATGGCCGGACGAATCTTTATGCGCGCCATTCACGATAACGGCGCGGTGCTGCTGCCGATAGATAGCGAGCACAACGCCATTTTTCAGTCGTTGCCGCGACACTTCGGAGATGGATTGCGCAAAGTTGGTGTGCGCAAAATCATTCTTACCGCATCCGGCGGACCATTCAGGACGCGTACGATCGATGAACTTCACAGTGTCACGCCGGATCAGGCTTGCGCCCATCCGAACTGGGTGATGGGGCGGAAAATTTCCGTTGATTCCGCCACAATGATGAATAAGGGGCTGGAAGTCATTGAGGCGCATTGGTTGTTTAATGCCCCCGCAGACATGATTGAAGTCGTTGTGCATCCGCAGAGTATTGTGCATTCGATGGTCGAATATCTTGATGGGTCGGTGATCGCGCAATTGGGCAACCCCGATATGCGCACGCCGATTGCCTACGGATTGGGGTTTCCTGATCGTATCGATGCCGGTGTGAGCGCACTTGACCTCGCCAAGGCAGGCAAACTGGAATTCATGCCTATTGATACTGCACGATTTCCCTGCGTACGTTTAGCCTATGATGCGCTGCGGCTCGGGGGCACCGCGCCCACACTGCTCAACGCCGCCAATGAAGTTGCGGTCGATGCCTTTTTAAAAGGCGCGCTTGCGTTCACCGACATCCCACGCGTAATTGAAGATGTTCTGGGCAGCGCGACCATCACCGCGGCTGTGACCCTGAGCGATATTTTCAGCGCTGATGCAAATGCACGTGCCGCTGCGTGTGAACGAATTGCGCGGTCGCCGCTCTTACAGGCTGCGGCCAAATAATTAGTACGTCTTAAGCCACCTGTCGCGATATCACCCTACTCACTCTGCATCCAACCTGATCTGCCCCACCAGCCATGTCATTGTTCTCGTTTCTCACGACCATCGCCGCGTTCGCCTTAGCCATCGGTATTCTGGTCACGTTCCATGAGCTTGGACATTACTGGGCCGCGCGTTGGTGCGACGTAAAAATTCTGCGCTTTTCGATTGGTTTTGGCCGTCCCTTGTGGATGAAAAAATTTGGCCCCGACCAAACCGAATGGGCGATAGGCGTTCTGCCGCTCGGCGGCTACGTAAAGATGGCCGACGAACGCGATGGCAGTGCTGATGCCGTCGACAAAGCGCGCGCATTCAACAATAAAACTGTCTGGCAACGAATCGCCATCGTCCTCGCCGGCCCGCTCGCCAATTTTATTTTGGCGGCCTTGCTTTACTGGGGCCTGTTCGTTTCAGGCACACCCGGCACAAAGCCGTACCTTGCGGCACCCCCGGCTAACTCAGTCGCGGCAAAAAGCGGTTTTTCCGAGTTTGATTTAATCACCCAGGTCGGTGATCAGGCCGTGAGAACCTGGGGTGATGCCCGTCTCGCTTTACTCGAAGCCGCCGTCAAACGTGAAGACATCTTGATTGAAGTTGAAGAATCTACCGGGCACCGCCAGTCAAAACGCTTGAGTTTGGCGTCAATCGGCAAAGACGATATGGACAAGGACTTCCTCGCTAAAGTGGGCATTTCAGCGTATCGCATAAAAATACTCCCCGTGTTCGACGAAGTGCTGGCGGGTAGCGCTGCGAGCCGCGCCGGGTTGCGCGCGGGAGACCAGGTGCTCGCAGTCGATGGCAAGCTGACAGAGAAGTGGGAAACATTGGTCGCGCAAATTTCGTCGCGACCGGGCATGCCAACCGATCTCGTCATCCAGCGCGCTGGCGCGCAAATTAATTTAACGGTGACGCCAGAATCCACCACAGAGAACGGCAAATCGTTTGGTCGCATTGGCGTGAAACCACGGTTGGATCGAAACGCGCTCGAAAAACTCGGCACCGTGGTGCGCTATGGCCCGCTGGAGGCGATTCCCCGTGCGTGGGCGAAAGTCTGGGATATGTCCGCATTCAGTCTGAAAATGATGGGCCGGATGATTACCGGTGATGTTTCCTGGAAGAATCTCTCGGGTCCCATCACGATCGCCGATTATGCGGGCCAATCAGCGCAATTGGGCTGGATACCATACGTTACCTTTCTCGCGCTCATCAGTATCAGCTTGGGTGTGCTCAATCTACTACCCATCCCCGTCTTGGATGGGGGGCAGTTGATGTATTATATTGCCGAGATTCTAAAGGGCAGTCCCGTCTCCGAAAAGGTGATGGAAATCGGCCAACAGGTCGGCCTCACCTTGCTGCTTGGCTTAACGGCATTTGCCTTCTATAACGACATACACCGCCTCGTCACCGGCTAATACTTGATGCGTTTCA
>JANOQY010000071.1:0-1689 GCA_031414995.1 Betaproteobacteria bacterium | reverse complement strand
GCCGCCAAAAAATTACTTGCCGAGGCCGGTTATCCGAATGGCTTTACGGTAACGCTGGATTGTCCGAATGATCGTTACGTGAACGACGAAAAAATCTGCGTTGCCCTTGCGGGAATGTGGTCAAAAGTCGGTGTGACAGTGAAGGTGGCAGCAATCCCGAAGGCAAACTATTTTCCCAAGGTGCAGAAGCTCGATACCAGCATGTATATGCTCGGCTGGGGGGGTGCGACGACCGATGCGATGTTTACCTTGAAGCCCGTTCTCCATAGCCGCAACGACAAGGGTGCCGGTGAATACAACTGGGGCAATTACAAACTCCCGGAATTCGACGACCTGATCGACAAGGCCGAATCCGAAATGGACATGAAGAAGCGCCAGGAAATGATCAACACTGCCATGAAGATGCACCACGATAATGTGTTGCATATTCCCCTCCACTTGCAGGTGATACCGTGGGCCTCCAAGGCCACCGTCAACGTGATCCATCGGCCGGATAACTGGCTTGAAGTTTCGTGGATCAAGATGTAAATCAGCGCGAGAAACAACCGCAAAGGCCGGAATTTTCCGGCCTTTGCATTTCGTTAGCTGTGGCTACACGGTTTATTCTGCAATCGATTCATTGAGGAGACGACCATGTTTTTTCGTGCGCTGTTGGTTTTGCTAATTATTTTGTGTTCTGTGACCGACGCGACGGCGAAGAATTTTCGCTGGTCCACGCAAGGTGATGCCGCGACGCTAGACCCGCATAGCCAGAACGAGACATTCAACAACGGCCTCAACAATCTGGTGTATGAATATCTCGTCATTCGCGACCGGCAGGTATTTTCAAAACATGTCCCGGCACTCGCCGTGTCGTGGACCAATACAAGCCCGCTCACATGGGTATTCAAATTGCGGCAGGGCGTGAAATTCCACGACGGCACGCCGTTCACTGCCGACGATGTGGTTTTTTCATTTAATCGCGCCCGTGAATCGACAGTCACATTCCGTCTCTACTCAACACAATCCGGTATCGCGAAAAAGATCGACGATTACACGGTCGAATTCACGACGCCGGTTCCGAATCCGGTCATGCTCGATACGATCAACAACATCATGATCATGAGTAAGGCCTGGTCGGAGAAAAATGCCGTGTCCAAACCGCTCGACTACATCAAGAAAGAAGAATCTTTCGCCACACGAAATGCAATGGGCACCGGCCCCTACCGCTTGGTGGCGTGGGAGCAGGGCATAAAAATTCTCCACAAGAAAAACCCCGATTGGTGGGGCATCAAGGCGGGGCTTTACACGGGCAACATTGAGACCATTGACTATCGTCCGATTTCAAATCCCGCCACCCGAATGGCCGCGCTAAAGACGGGCGAGCTCGATTTCGTGCTAGATCCTTCCGTGCAGGACGTATTGCGATTGCGTAACGATGCGGACGTGAAAGTGTGGGAAGGTCAGGAGCAGCGTTTGATTTATCTTGGCACCGATCAGGCGCGCGATGAATTGTTGTATTCGGACGTAAAAGGAAAAAATCCATTCAAGGACAAGCGCGTTCGATTGGCGATGTATCAGGCAATCGATGCCAATGCTCTCAAGACGACGGTGATGCGCGGGCTATCCATTCCTACTGGCATCGCGCTGCCCGCTGGGCCAGCCGCCGGCGTTCCCGCAGCGATGGAGCGTCGCCATCTGTTTGATCCC
>JANOQY010000070.1:0-4443 GCA_031414995.1 Betaproteobacteria bacterium | reverse complement strand
CGAGTTTTGCGTCGCCATTGGACTCGCCACTGATTTTTACGCCCATGGTTGCCGGTGCGGCGTCATCGTCTTTTATTTTGCCGGGCACCCGCCACGCGAGATCGATGGCGACCGTGCTCATGAGTGCCGCCAAATCGATGTCGGTCGTGCCGCGCACGGCTAGGGAAAAAAATTCGGATAAGTCCAGACCCGTGGCCTCTTCTGCGATGGTCTCGATGCCTCCCTCGGGCACGCCAATACCTGCACGACCGTACTTGATCCACAACGCACGCATCACGTCGTCTAGTGACTTTGCCCCTGCTGTGCGGTGACGGATCGTGAGGTCCAGCGCCAGACCAACCATTGAGCCTTTTTGGTAGTAGCTGACAATCGCGTTCGGCGAATTTTCATCCTGACGATAATATTTCACCCAAGCATCAAAACTCGATTCAGCCACACTCTGTTTGGTGCGCCCCGATTGCGACGACACACGACCGATGGTTTCAGCGATCATTTCGAGATAGACGAGCGGCTCGATCAGGCCGGTGCGGACAAGGACGAGATCGTCAAAGTAGCTGGTGAAGCCTTCGAAAAACCACAGTTGGCGCGTGTAATTTTCGCGGGTGAGATCGTAGGGGACAAACGCGGCGGGTTTGATGCGCTTTACGTTCCATGTGTGAAAATACTCGTGCGACGCCAAGCCGAGAAAGCGCCGATAACCGATGCTGACTTTTTTGTCTTGCGCCAGCGGTAAATCGTCGCGGTTACAAATGAGCGCGGTTGATGCGCGGTGCTCAAGACCGCCATAACCGTCGCCCACGGCCATGATCAAAAACCAGTATTCCTGCATCGGCGCAGCCGCGGTTTCTGGCTCGAACAGGCTAATCTGGCATTCGCAAATCTTTTTCAGGTCGGCACAAAGTCGCGCCATGTCCGTACGATGCCTGCCGGTAATAACGACATGGTGCGGGACGCCGCAGGCCTCGAACGTGGCATAAGTGAACGCGCCCATCTCCACCGGATGATCGATCAACTCATCGTAATTGGTGGCGGTGAACGTGCCGAACTGTTTGGGAGTAAAAGTTGAAACACCAGCATTGGCGGGCAATGCAGGCTTATTCTTGCCTACAACCCCCGCCAGTGCTGGAGTTTTACTTAATGATGTCGCAATTTGCCACTCAGCGTAGCGCGGGCCGACGGGGCGCAAAATTTCCACTTCGCAAGGCACGTTCTCCGCACCCAGTGGCAGCAGAAAAACGCTTGTGCCATTAAAGAAAGCGTGGGACTCATCGAGATGCGCAGCACGGACGCTTAAATCCCATGCGTAGATTTCGTATCTCAGTGAGATGGCACCGCTCGTAGGCGCGCATTGCCAGGTCGCCTTGTCGATTTTTTCGCAGTTGATCGCTTTGCCGTTGCATTCGGCCCGTAGTGCCACGATGTGGCGCGCAAATTCACGAATCATGTAACTGCCGGGAATCCAGACTGGCAGCATGAATCGCTGACCGGCAGGGTCCGGGTCGTTGACTGTGAGAAATACTTCAAAAAGATGGGCAGCGGGGTTGCTGGCAACGATGCGGTAGCGGAGGGGGGCAGTCATACGAATTGGAGATTCGGAAAAAAGTATTATAGGCGGCGGTTTCGTTTATGATTTCCCAAGGCACAATTTCGTTCGGTATCTTTCATTCTGCGGGGGTTCCCATGAAACAGATCTTTTCGGCTGCAACGGCGATCGCAATTGCGATTGGTTTCACGCTCGGCAATGCCGATGCGCAGAGCAAGACTTTGCGGTGGGCAAGCCAGGGCGATATCGCCACGCATGACCCGCACGCGCAGAATGAATCGTTCAACAACCAGTTCAACGGACAGATTTACGAGCAATTGCTGGTGCGCGACAAGAAGATGAAGCCGATACCTAGCCTCGCGACCGAATGGAAGCAGACTTCCCCGACGACGTGGGTGTTCAAGTTGCGGCAGGGCGTGGTCTGGCACGATGGCTCGAAGTTCACGGCCGATGACGTGGTGTTCTCGGTGCTTCGTGTGCAGGCCGATACCTCGAACATGAAGGTCTATGGCAATGCCCTGGGCAAGCCAAAAAAGATCGACGACTTCACCGTGGAATTGACCACGCCGGTCCCGAACCCAGTGTTGATCGACATGGTGAGTGCCGGCAATATTTTCATGATGAACAAGGCGTGGAGCGAGAAGAACAAGGTCGAAAAACCGCAGGATTTTAAGAACAAGGAAGAAACCTACGCGATTCGCAATGCGATGGGTACCGGGCCGTTCATACTGGTTTCACGCGAGGCGGATGTGAAAACCGTATTAAAGAAAAACCCCAACTGGTGGGGCCTCAAGGAAAAGCGTTTCGAGGGCAATGTCGAGGAGGTCGTTTACACGCCGATCAAGGCCGCTGGTACGCGCGTTGCCGCGCTGCTCTCGGGTGAAGTCGATTTCGTACTTGACCCGCCTTTGCAGGATCTGGAAAAACTCAAGAAAGAAAAGAACCTCAAAGTATATGAAGGTCAGGAAAACCGCGTCATTTTCATCGGCATGGATCAGGCGCGCGACGAACTGCTCTATTCAAACGTGAAAGGCAAGAATCCGTTCAAAGACAAGCGCGTGCGTCAGGCGCTTTATCAGGCAGCGGATGTAGAGGCGCTGAAGAAAACCGTCATGCGCGGCCTTTCGGTGCCGACGGCCATTCTGCTCTCTGCGCCGAAAGCGGCGGGGATGCCGGAAGGGATGGACAAGCGCTATCCGCTCGATCTGCTCGCCGCGAAAAAGCTGCTCACCGAGGCCGGATATCCGAACGGTTTTGAAGTGACGATGGATTGCCCGAATGATCGCTACCTCAATGACGAACGCATCTGCGTCGCACTTGCCGGCATGTGGTCCAAGATCGGGGTGACGGTGAAAGTGGCGGCAATACCAAAAGCCAATTACTTTCCCAAGGTGCAAAAGCTCGATACCAGTATGTACATGCTTGGGTGGGGAGGTGCGACGACTGACGCGATGTTTACACTCAAGCCTGTTTTGCATAGCCGCAACGACAAGGGTGCCGGTGAATACAACTGGGGCAATTACAAACTGCCAGCATTTGATGACCTGATCGACAAGGCCGAATCCGAGATGGATATGAAAAAGCGCCAAGAAATGATCAACACCGCCATGAAGATGCACCACGACAATGTGCTTCACATTCCGCTGCATTTGCAGGTGATTCCGTGGGCCTCGAAGGCCACCGTGAACGTGACGCATCGGCCGGATAACTGGCTGGAAGTTGCGTGGATCAAGATGTAGTTCAACGCGAGAACAAATTGCAAAGGCCGGAATTTTCCGGCCTTTGCGTTTCGTGAGCTGCGGGTACACTGTTCATTCTGCAATCGATTCATTGAGGAGACGACCATGTTTTTTCGGGCGCTATTGGTGTCGCTGACCATTGTGTTCTCTGGAGCCGACGCGACGGCGAAGAATTTTCGCTGGTCCACGCAAGGCGACGCGGCCACTCTCGACCCGCACAGCCAGAACGAGACCTTCAACAACGGCATCAATGCGTTGGTCTATGAATATCTGGTGAATCGCGACCGACAGGTGTTTTCAAAGCATGTCCCGGCGCTCGCCGTGTCGTGGACCAATACAAGCCCGCTCACATGGGTGTTCAAATTGCGGCAGGGCGTGAAATTCCACGACGGCACGCCGTTCACCGCCGACGATGTGGTTTTTTCATTTAATCGCGCCCGTGAATCGACGGTCACATTCCGTCTCTACTCAACGCAATCCGGTATCGCAAAAAAGATCGACGACTACACGGTTGAGTTCACGACGCCGGTTCCGAATCCGGTCATGCTTGATACGATCAATAACATCATGATCATGAGCAAAGTCTGGTCCGAGAAAAATGCCGTGTCCAAACCGCTCGACTACATCAAGAAGGAAGAATCTTACGCGACACGTAACGCCATGGGCACCGGCCCTTACCGTTTGGTGACGTGGGAGCAGGGCGTGAAAATTCTCCACAAAAAAAATCCCGACTGGTGGGGAATCAAGGCCGGGCTGTACACGGGCAACATCGAGACCATTGACTATCGTCCGATTTCAAATCCCGCCACCCGAATGGCAGCGCTAAAGACGGGCGAGCTCGATTTCGTGCTCGATCCCTCCGTGCAGGACGTATTGCGATTGCGTAACGATGCGGACGTGAAAGTGTGGGAAGGTCAGGAGCAGCGTTTGATTTATCTTGGCACCGATCAGGCGCGCGATGAATTGCTGTATTCGGACGTAAAAGGAAAAAATCCATTCAAAGACAAGCGCGTTCGATTAGCGATGTATCAGGCAATCGATGCCAATGCTCTCAAGACGACGGTGATGCGCGGGCTATCCATTCCTACTGGCATCGCGCTGCCCGCTGGGCCAGCCGCCGGCGTTCCCGCAGCGATGGAGCGTCGCCATCTGTTTGATCCC
>JANOQY010000069.1:0-12696 GCA_031414995.1 Betaproteobacteria bacterium | reverse complement strand
TCCATCGGCTCGCTCGTGAAATCTGGCAAGGTGAAAGCACTCGCTGTCACAGGCGCAAAGCGCTCTTCCCTCGTGCCTGACCTGCCGACGGTCGCCGAATCAGGCTACCCGGGCTTTGAATCGACGAACTGGTTCGGCCTCTTTGCGCCGGCAGCTACACCGAAGGACATTTTGGCAAAGTTGAACGCTGCCGCCATCAAAGCGCTTGCGGCACCTGGCCTGCATGAGCGCTTTGCATTGCAGGGCGCTGAGGTCGTGGCCAATAAACCTGAAGAAGCATCGGCGATGCTCAAGGCTGATATTCTCAAATGGGCCGATGTTGCGAAAAAATCAGGCGCGAAAATCGATTGATTGGTGTTTGCGTGTACTAAAAAGCGTAGAACGCCTACCTCACCCCGACCCCTCTCCCAGTGGGGAGAGGGGAGCAAAATGTTCCCTTCTCCAGCATACGGGAGAAGGGCTAGGGATGAGGGTGGGCGGGGCTTTCCGAGTGAAAAGCCGTTGAAACACCCGTCAATGCTAGACTTTGAATCCCCAATATACTAGACATTGCTTTGGTGCCGGGACCGGAATCGAAAAACTCACCTAACGCATTGTTTTGCATGCCTTTGAGTAACCCGCTTTTCGTGACTTACCCCCAAAGTTACCCCCACCGCGTCCACGTTACCCCAAGAAATCGGTTGAAACCGCCGTCCGCTCATGGCATCGGCTGTCCGCAATGAGGGCAAAGGGGCCGCTGCAACTTCTGCTTCGCGCGGCTTATTGCTGATTCAGCAATACCCACCGTCTTTGACGCTGCATAGGCCGTCACACCATCAACGAACACCAGGCGAAGTGCGTTCACGGTTCTTGCGCCGCGCATCTTGTGTGCTTTTAGCAGTTTCTCAAAATCATCCGCCGTCATTGCGTGAGCCTTTCGCGTATCGCGTTACCGGATTGCCCAAGCGCCAAAGCTTACCGCCAAACCCGCAGTGCGCGGCGAAAATGGTATGTTTCGCCTAGTCGCACAACTCCACTAAAAACCGACCGCCACAAAAGACCGGATGAGCCAGCTCCTAATCCAGCAATACCTTAACCAGCTTTCTACGCTAAAAAAGGTTTCCGGCACCATGCGGGAAACGGTCTTGCGGGAAGCCTTTAAGGATTTGCTCAAGAGCTGGGGCAAGCAACACGATCTGGTTTTCATCCCCGAATACAAACTTGATACGCTCACCAAAGACACCCGCTTTGTTGACGGCGCGCTGCTGTACGAATTGCGCGTGCCCTTCGGTTATTGGGAAGCGAAGGACACAAACGACGATCTGAATGAGGAAATCGCCAAGAAATTCAAGCGCGGCTATCCACAGGACAACATCATTTTTGAGGACACCGTTACCGCCGTCCTGATTCAGAATCGCCAGGAAGTGTTGCGCGCCGCCGTCGATAACACCGATGAACTGAAAAAGTTACTCGAATGTTTTTTCCGCTATGAGCGCCGCGAAATATCGCAGTTCAAACACGCGGTAACGCAATTCAAATCGGATCTTCCTGCGGTGTTGGAAGCGTTGCGCGCGATGATCGAAAAAGCGCATAGCGACAACAAGACATTTCGCCAGGAATCAGAGCGCTTTTTAGTGCACGCACAGGAAGCGATTAACCCAAGCCTTACCGCCGCCGATGTGCGCGAGATGCTGATTCAGCACGTACTCACGGAAGAAATTTTTTCGACTGTGTTTCCGAATGCATCGTTTCACCGCGAAAACAATATTGCCCGCGAGCTGTACAAACTTGAGGCGACATTCTTTACCGGAAACACCAAATTCCAGACGCTCAAAGCCTTGGAACCCTACTACGCCGCCATTCGCGCCGCCGCCGCACAGATAGAACGCCACAACGAGAAACAAGCGTTTCTAAAGGCCCTGTACGAAAATTTCTACAAGGTTTACAACGTCAAGGCAGCGGATCGGCTTGGCGTTGTTTACACGCCCAATGAAATTGTCCGCTTCATGATCGAAAGCGCCGATTGGCTCACGCAAAAACATTTCGGCAAGGCGCTCATTGATAAGGACGTTGAAATTCTTGACCCTGCGACCGGCACGGGGACGTTTATCTGTGAACTGTTAGAGCATTTTCGCGGGCAACCCAAGAAACTCGAATACAAATACGCGCACGAGCTGCATGCGAATGAAGTCGCCATCCTGCCTTACTACGTTGCGAATCTGAATATTGAAGCTACATATGCCGCGCTCACAGGCGACTACAAAGAATTTGAAAACCTGTGCTTTGTCGATACGCTCGATAACGTCGGTATGCATACGTCTGCACACGGATCAACCGCCGATTTGTTCGGCAGCGTGTCAGAAGAAAACGTCGCGCGCATCAAGCGCCAGAACAGCCGAAAAATCAGCGTCATTATCGGCAATCCGCCCTACAACGCAAACCAGCTAAACGAAAACGACAACAACAAGAATCGCGAATACCCCAGTATCGATAAGCGCATCAAGCAAACCTACATTGCCGAAAGTACAGCACAGAAAACCAAGCTGTACGATATGTACGCCCGCTTTTTTCGCTGGGCTAGTGATCGTCTTGATGCGAACGGCGTCCTTGCTTTTATCACTAATCGCAGCTTCGTTGAGAGCCGCACGTTTGACGGTTTTCGAAAAGTCGTTGCTGAGGAGTTCAGCGAAATCTATGTTGTTGATTTAGGCGGCGACGTGCGTTCCAATCCAAAACTATCCGGCACTAGGAACAATGTATTTGGGATTCAGACTGGCGTCGCAATTAGCTTTTTCGTGAAACGAGCAAAGAAACACGGCTGTCGGATGCATTATGTTAGGAGACCTGAATTTGAGACTGCGGAAGAAAAGCTATCTTATTTGGGCGCTGCGAAAATAAGCCAGATTGAATTTGAGAATATAAGTCCTGATTCAAACCATACTTGGATTAATCAATCGATCAATGACTTTGATTCGTTGATACCAATTGCGGGCAAGGAGACAAAGGCCGCAAAGCGTCCGGCTCAAGAAAAGGCGATTTTCAAAACATATTCCAGCGGTATAAAGACTAACCGCGATGAGTGGGTATACGGATCGGAAATGCCTACCCTTCACGCGAAAATCAAATACTTCATTGACCAATTTAATAGTCAACCCAGTAAAGGAGAGTTCAATACACGAATCAAATGGAGCCGAGATTTGAAATTGAAATTCAGTCGGGGCAAAAAACTTGAATTCGATGCCACGCTAGTGCGCGAGTCGGCATGGAGACCATTCTGCAAGAAATTCTATTATGCTGAAGTCGCGACGAGTGACATCCTTACGCAACTTCACCAAAGAATGTTTGGTCCTCAATTGGCAACACGGAATAGGACCATTTGCGTATCCGGTTCATCGGCAATGAAGCCATTTCAGAGCTTTTCTACAGATGGTTTGTCCGACTATGAGTATGTAGAAAAAAATCAATGTCTTCCCGAATTTGTAGTCTCCGAAGAAGGTCTGCGTAGCGAAAACGTTACTGATTGGGGGCTAGCGAAATTCAAGGCAGAGTACGGAGCAAATGGCACCACCAAAGAGGCAATTTTTCACTATGTTTACGCCGTGCTTCACGATCCCATCTATCGCAAGAAATACGCGCTCAATTTGAAGCGTGAGTTTCCTCGCGTTCCGTTTTATCCAGACTTCGCAAAATGGGCCGCGCTGGGCAAAGAATTAATGTCGCTGCATATCGGCTATGAAGCGGTTACACCATTCAAACTCAAACGTACCGACTTGCCCGCCGGGAAGCACCCTCCTAAGGGGATGCTCAAAGCGGATCGGGAAGCGGGGACCATTCAACTTGATGAACTGACAACGCTCCATGGCATCCCGCCTGAGGCTTGGAATTACCGCCTGGGCAATCGCTCCGCACTCGAATGGATTCTTGACCAATACAAAGAGACGAAGCCGAAAGACCCGACCATCCGCGAGAAATTTAATACTTACCGATTCGCGGATTACAAAGACACCGTGATTGATCTCATTGCGCGCGTAACGCGTGTCAGTGTTGAAACAGTCCGCATTACCGAGAGCATGAAAAAAGCGGCGAGATAGCGCGTGCAATGGACAAACTCGCGAGGGGTTAGCGCACTTGGCTCAAATTGTTTGACACTCGCGCCATGAATTCGGACGAAACGATGTCCTTGAGGGCTAGCTTTTCTACGGTCGCTTCACTTCCAAAGATAGCCTCATAGACCCTTTCGTGCACCAAAACCGTATGGCTCAATTCGGAAAATATGGTGAAGACATAGGCTCCAAACATGTCATACAATCCGTCTTTTTCATACTGTTGTTGCGTGCGATTGAACGCCTGCAAAATTGGTTGCGCTGCATCACGAATCTGTGCATCCGCAATTTCCGGTCGCATGCTGTGCGCGCATTGGTTTCTGAGTTTAGAGAGACGCCTCAGGGCATCTGCCACGGATTCAGGTAACGCGTTAAGCGCCTGCATCAAATTCAATTTATGGTTATACGTGAATCTCGAATCGCCAAGGACAAACTCAGGTTTTCTCAATAGTACCGATAGCGCGCGTTCGATATAGCACTCAGTCAGTGCGTGAAGCCGCAGAATTTGCGCCACTCGGTCTCCACCTTGTAGGACCGTCTCGCAGAGCCTCATTAATTCCTTAGTTATCTCATCGGGTCGTCGCTCGTTTTCTGTTGTGTCCATATTCAGTTCCTGTGTTACCGCAATCGCGCAAGCCATACGGACGGCGATGAAAAGACACTTGCAAGATAGCATAGTCGCCTTTCGCGCCCGCCCTTCGACTACCCCCCCCTCTATAACTCGCGCACACAAAAATTTGTCTATAGCGACGGTCTAGGCTTTCGATCTTGTAAACAATTAAGGCCCCCCCGTATCCACATACACCCGCCAATTAACCCCATGCAGGCGTTGCGACTAGCGCAAAAGCGGGGTGTTTATGCGCCGCACCGACAACACCAGGAAGGACCCGCCGCGATTATTATTCCCACCACTCAAGCGATGTAGCGCGGCGTCTCACTGAGGACGCAAAGGGGTGTATTTCCGCCGTATACAGGACGCGCCAGGAAGGACCCGCGAATCTCTTTGCGTGTTGCGTTGCGTGTTGCGTAAGGTGTTGAGTAAGAACGCGCTGCAATGACTAGCGCTATTACGCGGTCGTAAGTACCGCAGGGTTTAACGCCAGGAAGGACCCGCACTAGCCGGGCGCTTCAGTCCAAAGCTTGCAGGCGGTATCGGCTCCGACAGATAGACAAAAAGACAGAATCCCGTTTGCGATTTCTGTCTTTTTGTCTACGGTCTTTTGTCGCTTGGTATTCTCAATGCGCAGTATTCAAAATATGAGAGAGAAGAAACTCTATTTTTGGTTATTACGACTTTAACGAACTATCGACAAATATCTTTGGGTTTACCTGGTAATACTTGGAAGGCGCGCCGCGCGGATTCTTTTGGTACAAGAGTTTGGACAGCACGCCCCATTCGAGTAACTGCTTAGCCGCAATAATCAGCCGGTCAACGCCACGGAAACGTGACTGCAAAGCCTTGTGTGCCTCTCGCTGGGTAAAGTCGGTCTGTTGATTGCGCATGATCCAATCCAGGAGCACCAGCGCGTCCGTTTCCGCGTCTGGTGCGCCCATGAGCCGGAATGCCGCCTCTGCATGCGGTATGAGCAAGCGTGCAAGGCGCACGGCGTGATCTGCATTTGCAGCCGTGACGTTTACGGCATTTGTTCCGCTCACTGCGATTTCAAGTAAACAGGCAATGCGCGCCGCCGCGCCCGGTAACTTGCTAGTCCAATCCGTCATGTGCGCGTAGCGCCCGCCGTCGCCTTGATCCTTTTCCACCTCCTCCGACAATTTGAACAATGCCTCTTTTGCCACGTCGTCAAACACCAACACGCGCGGCGATCCTAATGGCGACACCATGCCGGATAGCAACGCGCGAATGTTATCGCCCCAGCGCTCTGACACTTCACTTGGAATCGGATTGCGGGCGCGCACGTCGCGCTGTCCAACGTTTGACTTTGGGACGGCGTACAAAAACCGCGCCATCAAGCCGGATTCGCGAAAACGTTTTGCTTTGCCGGTATCTGTAAGAATGCCCGGCTGAATCGCCAGGCCCATGCTCAGCGCGGGTTTATCCAGGTGTGCCATGCGTCCGGCTCTATCCACGCGCACGCTGGTTCCCGCGTGCCCCTTCAGGTAAATATCAAAACTCGACATGCCACCGGAATACATACCCGCAAGGTTTTGGAAAATGCCCGGTTCATCCGAAATGATTGCGATGCGTTCACCCTGTTCAACAAGCAATTGTTGCAAGCGCTCTGCGGTCACGTCCCCGGAAAATAGGCGCGGCGCAAATATTTCAGCGGGAAGCGCATCCTTTTGCGCTGCGATCTCCTCTTGAATCCTTGCGCGCTCATTCAAATCGTCGGTTCGCCCCGCATTTTGTTTGAGCTGCTCGATTCGTTTTGTAATGACTTCACGCGCCGCAAATACCCGATTGATTTCGTTTCGCTTGCGGTCGCTTTCGCTTTTTTCCCACTCCACCAACACGTCAAGCAATTTGGTGGACACCGCCGATTTTCGGCTCCCGCTTGGCATCGTAACCATTGTCCAAATGGCGAGCGGCTCATGGTATTCATCGTCATATGGCGATACTGCAAATCGGCGTTGCAACACCGCGCCAAGAATCGCCAGGATCATCATTACCGACATGGCGGAAGGCGTTTGCGTGAATTTTGAAACGGCGCTTGCCATCTCGCCTAACCAACCCGGTAACACATCGGCCGGAATTTCGGGCACGCGTGCAGTGCTGGGCATCAACGGCTCTGGCCATGTTTCAAGTTCGCTGTTCGTTGCCTGTTGTTGCGTTGATGACATTGAAGCCCCCTTGTGCGCCATTGCGCAAATTTCTGCGAATACACTTTCTAGCTGGGCTTTCACTTCGCCCAATCCGCGCGCATTCGCTAAGTCGTTAAAGTCGGTCGCACCATCTGGCAAGCCTTCGGGCTTCACACTTGGGCACTTGAGCCGCCTTGCCGCTTCCTGTGCGGCCTGTACGCCAGGATTCATGCCGCGTGCACGTTCTGTCTTGGCATCGTCGTCTGCACAAATGACAAGGCGTGCTTTCGGGTAGCGTTTTCTGAGGGCGTCCGCTACCGGGCCGATGTTGTGGCAATTCATCGCGCATGCCACCGCCGCGCCTGTCGCGGCGTGCAGCGTCGCGCCGGTCGCATAGCCTTCCGCAATCAGAAGCGGCGCGCGATCCTGCACCGTCCCAATCAAGTGAAAGCAACCCGCAACGCGCCCGCCCGGATGAAACAACTTATTTCCATTGGGCGCGATGCGTTGAAGGCTCCACAGGACGTTATCTACGTCGCGCAAGGGGATACATGCCACCACGCCGTCAAAGCGGATTCCGTGCGCTTGTACTGCCTTGCGTTTCAGATAGGGCGATTCGCCTTCCGGCGAAAACCTTTCCCAGCGCAATAGTGCAGACGCCGCCGCGTCGCGTTGCTCTTGTGCGCGGCGCTTTTTGTCATGTGCGCGAAGCTCTGCAATTGCGGCTCTCTCTGATTTCGTAAGCGGCTTGGCGCTTTCCCCGTCGTGCCACGAATCGGCGTCGCGCAATTCGTCCCAGCGCCCGAATACTCCGTACATGCGCGCACCGCTTGGGGCATGTAACGCATACCATCCGGTCCTGTCCGATTTGGCGCGGCCTGCCACGGGTACGCGGTGAATCTTTCCGTCTGCAATCGCTCTTTCAATGATGAGGCCGCGCGCCCCCGCCGCCGCGATGAATTCAGCACTCAACTCGCACGCCTTCCGTTTTCTTGCGGGTTAGTTCAACGCGGCGCGCCAGGAATGCTTCTACCGCTTCGCGCTGCCAACCGACCGCGCGAATAGACAATTGAATCGGCGACGGGAATTCGCCACGCTGAATCAATGCGTAAATCGTTGATCGGCTTAGTCCCGTGACGGTTTTTACATCGGGAAGCCGATAAATCGTTTGCTCTGCCATTTCGTATTACTCCGAAGGAATGCCGCAAGGTGCGGCGACACTTCGGACGATACGACTACATCTTGAAATGGAAAGGGACAAATGCCTGCTACACGTCCCGGTAAATCGGGACAAATACCAGCTTCGCGTCCCGTTTTAGACGATTTCCTATTTGAAGAGCGCCCAAGGCGAGTTGGGATCAAGCGGCTGTGGCTTATCGGCTCGCAGGCGCGAGAACAATTTCTTGAGTGCTTCCGATGAAACGCGGCCTTTTGTACCGTTCGCTAACTGATAAACGACTTCGAGAGGATCGTCCTTTGCCAGCCAAAAGGCGTGTCCGCTCTTGGCATCC
This sequence comes from Betaproteobacteria bacterium, assembly GCA_031414995.1. Lineage (GTDB taxonomy): Bacteria > Pseudomonadota > Gammaproteobacteria > Burkholderiales > Usitatibacteraceae > UKL13-2. Next base: position 4,343 of record JANOQY010000069.1, on the reverse strand, counting down.
GTAAACTCGCCATCCGTCATTTTTGCAGCTTCTGTTTTCAGACGAGCGCGAAAAGCCTTAGTGGTTTCGATATTCCATGCGTCTGCTAGTTCTCTTAATGCCGCCGTATGGGGTTCCATTTTGCCGCGTCGCTTGTAACCACCTGCCGCGCTTCTATCATTTGCTTCGTCGCGCAATCGCTGCCTAACGTAATTTTGCACTACTGCTGAAATGACACCATCGCGACTGATTGCCGAAAGCGTCAATAACAGTTCTGCTTCTCCTGAGTACTCCGTTGCGTCCGCGATCTTGTTGCGTTCAAGCCACCAACTCTTAACGCGAAGTTTTTCCTCTTCCTTAAAGTAGGTTTCCGGGAATTCCTTGCGCATTGTGGAAAGTGGCTCAATGTACGGTTTTAATTCCTCCTGGAAAGCTTTGCAAATATCGCAAATCCAGGTAAGCGCCCAAAATATTTTACGGATTGCGAGGGCCGCAAAAACTTCCGCGTCGGGAAAATCGCGGGGGATGTCGCAGATTTGGTGTGCACGGTCTATTACAGAACCTACATCGTCAAGTGATGAATGTTCAAGGATCGCATCTGCCTTATAAAATAAGTTCCGGCACGCCTCGCGTTGCACATCGCTGGGATCGTAGTGCACATACTCGAAAACATGGCGCGCTTTGTACAAGAGTTCAAATAGTCTGTCTACGCGTTGGCGAATGTCCTGATCGTCTTCATACATCCATAGACCCTTGAAGTCATCTAGGAGCCAATCATTAAAAGGCCATTCATCGAGCGGACTCGGCATCGGATTGGCCGTCGCTTCGTTTGGTAAATCTTCCACACGTCCCTCATGGCATGCCCTCAAGATTGGTTGCCAAGCCATCCGCGAGGGAGCGGAATTCGGGCCGTCGCCCTAGGCTTGGCAATTCGGAAAATGGCGAGCTGGTGGAAAAATCGCGCGCAGGAAGAGTATCCACGCGCGAGGAATTCAACGCAAATGCGCCAATGCCGTCCGCACACGTCCGACCGTCCCCGCTGCCATCGTGGGCGATAAGTTCTAATCAGTTATGTGGGGACAATCACGCGCATGCACTGGCGCGGCGTTCCGAATGGCGTCCCCATTGTCCACGCTGTCCCCGCAATGCAAATGCAGGCGGGGAAGCCGCCGCGTCTAAAAAGGCCCGCGCTAGTTACGCGACTTTGCCTTTGGCTTGTCGCATCGGAATCACTTTACCGCCCGTCGCAAGGCTTTCCAGATGATCCGCCCACCATTGCATCATTTTGCGGCGCTCTGGCAAAAACTCCGCATAGTTGTATGCCGCGCGCACCGCGTTGCGCTCCGCATGCGCGAGTTGCCTTTCGATTGCGTCGCGATTCCATCCATGCTCATTCAAGAGTGTTGACGCCATACTGCGGAATCCATGCCCTGTCATTTCGTTGTTCGCATATCCCAATCGACGCAATGCAGCGTTTACCGTGTTTTCCGACATGGGCCGGTCACCAGTTCGCAAACTCGGAAACATATACTTGCCTTCACCAGTTACCGCCTGAATTTCTCGCAGGATTGCGACTGCCTGATTTGAGAGGGGCACAATATGCACCGCTCCCATTTTCATTTTTTCGGCCGGAACGCGCCATTCGGATTTATCCCAGTCTATTTCCGTCCACTCACCATGCCGCAATTCACCAGGACGCAAAAAAACCAGGGGTGCCAGGCGCAATGCGCATTTAGTCGCAAATGCGCCGGTATAAGCCTCAATGTCGCGTAGCAAATTTCCGATGGTTTTCGGATCGGTTATCGACGCATGATGAACAGGTGCGGCAACTTCTAACGCGCCGCGTAAGTCTGCCGAAACATCATGCTCCGCGCGTCCTGTCGCTATCGCATACCGGAACACTTGTCCGCAGTTTTGGTGTGTGCGGTGTGCCGTGTCGATTACCCCGCGCGTTTCGAGACGGCGAAGTACCGCGAGCAATTGCGGCGCGGTAATCGCTGCAATCGGATTTGCTCCTATGTACGGGAACACGTCCCGTTCAAATCGCGACGTGATCCGCGCAACGTGATCGGGCACCCATTTCGGCGAAGTCTTGGTAATCCATTCGCGGGCAACTACCTCGAAACTGTTTTGCGCATTTATGAGAGACGCCGCTTTTTCGTCACGGCGACTCATTGAAGGATCAACACCGCTCGCCAAGAGTTTGCGCGCATCGTTGCGCTTGTCCCGTGCAGACTTCAATGCAACGTCGGGATAGGTGCCAAGAGAAAGCATTTTCTCTTTCTTGTTGAATCTATATTTGAGTCGCCACCATTTCGACCCGTTAGGACTGACTAGCAGAAACATTCCGTTTGCGTCCGCGAGTTTGTACGGCTTGGCGCGCGGCTTTGCTGCGCGTACTTCGGTATCAGTCAATGGCATGGGGTAACTCCTGGCAATATGGGGGTAACTGTTTTCATGTGCAGTAGCACTACCCCCAAAGTTACCCCCACTTACCCCCAGATGTCAACAAACGCCAAAAACGAACTACGGACAACAAAAAGCCGTTTTCTCTATGAGAAAACGGCTTTTGTGGACGGCTTTGGACTTCCTGAAACGCTATTATGGTGCCCGGGACCGGAATCGAACCGGTACGCCCTTTTTACGGATGCGAGGGATTTTAAGTCCCTTGTGTCTACCTATTTCACCACCCGGGCATTGGCAACGACTGATATGCAATCCAAATTTTACGGGATTTGTCAAGTTGGGAACCAGTCACGAATATAACTGGAGGCGGGTACCGGAATCGAACCGATGTCTACGGATTTGCAATCCGCTGCATAACCACTTTGCTAACCCGCCGTTTGGGCCAAATACTGCATGCCGCAAATGAATCGGGGAAGGTATAAACCTTCCCCGAAGTAATTTGGAGCGGGAAAAGAGTCTCGAACTCTCGACCTCAACCTTGGCAAGGTTGCGCTCTACCAACTGAGCTATTCCCGCATGTGCGCCATTATAGCGCAAAACCCATCGCCGTCAATGTTCAGCAAAGGTCTGATTTAGCGTGACGACGCCTAAGATTAGGCCCAAAAACATGGATTCATATTACTATCTGCCATGAGATTGCGCCCCACGCGGCGCGCAACATTTTTTCCTGGCGAATTTCTCTTGATGCCCAACGGCCCCTACACAATCGACTCGCTTGCGCCGGAAATCCAATCGCTCGTACCTGGCATTCTGGTACTCGGGACGCCAGCCTGTTTGATCGCGCCTGACGAGCGAATGATTGTCGTCAATCAAGCTTATCTGGATCTGACGAACCGTCGTGCGGTTGATGTTCTTGGCAAACACCTCCGTGAGTTTGTTACTGAGCCAGGCTATGCGGTGGCAAAACCACATCTCGATCTCGCCATCACGCGCGGCACGCCCGCCAGTTTTATACGGCTCTGGAAAAGCCCGGCCGGTGAACAAAAGTGGATTAACGTTACCTACGCCCCTTTTCACGGCGCAGACGGTCAATTGCTTGCTGTTCTCTCGCAAGCTGCACAAATGCAGGACGTGAACGATCTGGACGAGGAATTCATTGAGGGCGAACGCATGTTGCGCTATCTCGCTGACGATACCGCTCGCCCGATCCTTTACGTAGACCGCGAATTGCGGCTCCGCTTTATGAACAAGCCATTCCAGAATTGGATTGGTAATCAAGACCCGAACCTGCTCGGCAAGCATGTCGAATCTTTTCTGCCTAAAGACGCATACGAATTCTATGTGCCATTCGTGCACCGATGTTTACTCGGACACGCCCAGAAAATAGAAACACTGTCGCACGCACTCGTAGGAAATCAACGTCACGTGCGGATGGAATTTCTGCCCGACGTTAAGCTCAACGGCAGCATTGCTGGCGTCTACGTGATTGGCTACGACATCGAGGAAGATTACCAATTACGCCAAAATTTAATCGTCAAAGAGCGTGAAATTCGTTCAGTCATGGATAGCGTCGATATGCCGCTTTCCAAATCCGATCGCGAGCTACGTTATCTGTATGTGAATCGGGTGAAGTGTGAATGGTTTGCGCGAAGTGAAGACGAAATTATCGGCAAACACTGGTTGGAGGTAATTGGCGCGCAACAGTTCGCCGAAATTCAGCCTTTTGTCGCGCGCGCGCTGGCCGGGGAGATCGTTTCCTATGAACACCATGCGCACTTTCCTGGCCGCGCTACTGGACACATTCGCGTCAGCATATTTCCTGATCGCACGCCCACGGGCGACGTTTGCGGCGTTTATGTTTCTATCAACGACGTAGAGCATAACCACGTCCAAAAGCAGGAAATCATCGACCGCGAGCGCCAGCTTCGACTCGTCGCCGACAACATTGGCATGCCTAT
>JANOQY010000068.1:0-17871 GCA_031414995.1 Betaproteobacteria bacterium | reverse complement strand
CACCACAGGCAAAGAGGGAATGGGATATGGAGACTTCAAGTTGCTCGCCGCCATTGGTGCCTGGCTTGGCTGGCAATTTTTGCCTTTAGTTATCTTGCTATCAGCAGTTGTGGGTACCGTTGTCGGTATCGCCGGAATTGTCCTGAAAGGCCGCGACAAAGGTGCCAAGTTACCTTTTGGCCCCTATCTGGCCGCTGCCGGATTGATAGCACTTGTATGGGGGCCACAATTGAATGCGTGGTATCTGGGCCGAGTGCCCGCTTGACTAGATGGGACACAATGGGTGCATCGTCGGTCTTACTGGCGGTATCGGCAGCGGTAAATCCACAGTCGCTGCATTGTTTGCGAAACTTGGAGCTGCACGTATAGACACCGATGCTATCGCGCATGCGTTGACTGCTTCTGATGGTCGTGCCATGGCGATTATTCGGACCCGTTTAGGAACACAGTTCATTGCGCCTGATGGCGCGCTTGATCGCGTTGTTACCCGCAATCGCATATTTGCTGACGCCAAAGTGAAAGGTGAGCTCGAGGCCATCTTGCATCCACTGATTCAAGAGGAGGTGGACATTGCACTTAGCGAAGATAATGTAAGGAGGGCTACCTATACTTTGCTCGAAGTACCACTGTTGTTTGAAGCGTCTACTTATCGTCACCGCACTCAAAAGACGCTGCTAATTGATTGTCCTGTCGCCAGCCAGATTGAGCGTATCCAAAGTCGATCTGGCCTCAGCGCGGATATTGCGAGGCGCATTATTGATGCACAAATTCCCCGCGCGTTACGGTTACAGTTAGCTGATGACGTTATTTGGAATGGGGGTAATGCTGAATTACTGGAGCATCAGGTAAAAATGCTTAACCTTAAGTACATCCTGAATGCAGGCAAAAGAAGGTGAGCTGAGTGCCCCAAGACAAAATTTGTAAACCGGTGCCTAATGCGTCACAATTTGCGCCAAATCTATCGGCTAGCCAGTGATCACCTACGAATATCCGCTCAATGAACGTATCCGTACGCTACTGCGTCTGGAAGATTTGTTCGACCGTGTCGATTTTTTTATTTCGCAAGATGCTGCCCTCGATCATCAAGCTGCGCTCACCAGCATTTTCGAAATTCTAGAGGTTGCGTCCCGTGGTGACTTGAAATCAGATTTGCTTCAAGAATTGGATCGTCAGCGACTATTCCTTGAAGCATTGCGTGGTAACCCGGCGATTTCAGAGGAAAGACTCGATGCCGTGGTCTCTGAAATCGAAACGACCTTTGCGGACCTGCTGGCATCTGCGGGCAAAACCGGGCTCCATTTGCGCGAAAACGAGTGGTTGATGACGATCAAGCAGCGGGCGGCTATTCCCGGAGGCATCTGCGAGTTTGACCTGCCCTCGTACCATCATTGGCTTCACAGAGACCACAGCTTGCGCCGGGCCGATCTGGAGACGTGGCGGGCCCCGCTAAATTCGGTCGCCGCAGCGCTACGTATCGTGTTGCGTGTGTTACGTGAAAGTGGCAAATCCTCATCTTTAATCGCATATGGTGGTGTATTCCAGCAGACGCCTATGGAACGCGCCGCCCATATGCTGAGGCTCACACTTCGTCGCGACATGGGATGTGTGCCCGAGATCAGCGCCAATAAATATGCACTCAACATCCGCTTTATTCTGCCCGGCAGCGTACAACGAACAAAGGTTTACGAAACTGATGTCGAGTTTGATCTGACCTACTGCAACCTATGACAACAAAGCACGTACGTTGTCCGCAATGTGGTGTGTCTGTCGAATACCGCTCAGATAATCCTGCACGTCCGTTTTGCAGTGCTCGGTGCAAGCTAATCGATTTGGGCGCTTGGGCGGAAGAACGTTACGCGATAACGGGACCGACTGAATTGTCTGATGAGTTAGGCATTGAAAAGACCCCATAGCAGCGGCGGAAATGGCTCGCGCCTAAGCGCTTTTTTGCGGAATGACTGGCTATGTCATAACCGTATGTACCGCTAATTTGCGCGTAAAGGTAAATGGTTTTCTTGCCACAGGGAGTCGCGCTGCGATAAACTCAGGGACTAATGCTTGATCGGCGAAGTATTCTGTTATCTGGATGCGGTGCGTGATGCTGAAAACGAATCAAGTTGTTGATAAAGAAATGTTTTTTATTGAAATGCGACCCAATCGGTCACTTACGACGACGGGACGGCGATTGTGGTTTTTGTTCATAGCCGGGACAACGTTTTTATTAGCATGTATCGCAATGGCATTTGGTGCATGGATGGTGCTCCCATATGCCGGTTTAGAAGTATTGTTTCTCTGGTACGCATTTCGGATTATCAGTCGCCACGACGGTGATTACGAGCGGTTACGAGTGGCGGATCGTGAGTTTTGCTGGATTCGTTGCGAATGCGGTCAACTTGACATGCTTTGTGGCAACACAGCGTGGGTTCGAGTTGTTGCATTGGCTCGCAACGGGCGTTTGGGAATTGGATTGCGCTATCAGGGTAAAACGGTTTCGGTAGGGCAATTGATCTCTGACGAGCAGCGTTTGTTGCTTCGTAGAGATTTGATGCGTGCTTTGAAAATTGGCGCAGCAACGTAGGCATGGCCTGCGGATAATGCGGTTTTTGATTTATAGGATGAGTACTTAGCATGCAAAAAATGACTAACTTTTTCAGGCGTCACACTACATTCGCGGCCAGCCTTGGGTTGATGATGATCCTGTCCTTGATGAGTTTGCCGACATTGGCGAGCTATGACGTAAATATTCCTCAGCCAGCATCACCGATCGCGCAGCAAATTTATGGCTTACACATGTACATTTTGTGGGTCTGCGCGACTATTTTTGTGGTCGTATTCGGTTTGATGTTCTACTCAATTTTCAAGTTTCGGAAGTCCAATGGTGCGAAACCCGACGTGAACTTTCACGAGAGCACGCTGATTGAAATTATTTGGACAATTATTCCATTTATTATTTTGATCGCTATGGCGGTGCCCGCAACAAAGACGATCCTTGAGATGAAAGATACTTCCAGTCCTGACCTGACAATTAAAGTCACAGGATTCCAATGGGGTTGGCGTTACGATTACAGTGCGGATGATTTTGGGTTTTACTCAAACCTTTCCACGCCGTGGAGCCAGATCGGGCAACCCGGAACAGGGCCTACCGAAAAGCAGGGTGACGGGTATCTGTTGGAAGTTGACAATCCCTTGGTGGTTCCAGTCGGCAAACGCGTACGTCTGCTGATAACCTCAAATGACGTGATTCACGGATGGTATGTGCCGCAACTTGGTATTAATCAGTATGGCATTCCAGGGTTTATCAAAGACGTTTGGTTTAAAGCCGACATGGTGGGTACATTCAAAGGGCAGTGCAGCCAGATTTGCGGCAAGCTGCACGGTTACATGCCGATTGCTGTTGTCGTAAAATCGGAAGCCGATTACGCAAAATGGGTAGCGGAGTCGAAAGGCAAGTGGAGTACCAAGTCTTTGTCGGCGGCGGCAACAGCGGCGGTCGCCCCTGCGGAAGACGATAGCAAAGTTTTCAGCATGGCGGAAGCAAAGGAAAAGGGCGAAAAAATTTACGCCGCAAACTGTGTGGCCTGCCATCAGCCGAATGGCAAAGGCATGCCGCCCGCATTTCCAGCGTTAGCCGGTTCGAAATTAGTACTTGGACCTAGCGCGCAGCAGATTAATATATTGCTCAATGGCAAGGCGGGCACGGCAATGCAGTCTTTCGCCCAGCTGTCCAATAGCGATCTCGCTGCGGTAATTACATTTACCAAAAACTCGTTTGGTAACAGTGTCGGCACTGTAGTTCAGCCGGCTGACCTCAAGGCCGCGAGGAAATGACGCAATACCTGCTCATACGCGATTGACTCGATGAGTTATCGTTAGTCGAAATCGAAGAAGTACCAATTGTTCCGTTGTAAGTGTCAAAGAAACAGGAGCTCCAAATGGCAACAACCACAGCACACGGCCACGCCCCCGATCACGCGCATGACCACTCCCACGATCATGCCCCAGGCGGCTTGATGCGCTATTTCACCACTACCAACCACAAAGACATCGGTACGATGTATCTTTGGTTTGCGTTCACAATGTTTTTTGTCGGTGGCGCGATGGCTCTTGGCATTCGTGCTGAACTCTTTCAGCCAGGTCTGCAATACCTGCAACCTGAATTTTTCAATTCACTGACAACTGTGCACGCGTTGGTGATGATTTTTGGTGCAGTCATGCCCGCCTTCGTCGGTTTCGCCAACTGGCTGATCCCAATGCAAATTGGCGCGGCTGATATGGCGTTTCCACGCATGAACAATTGGAGCTTCTGGATCATGATTCCAGCAGCAATCTTGTTGTTGTCCACCTTTTTTGTGCCGGGTGGTGCAGCATCTTCCGGGTGGACGTTGTACCCTCCGCTAGTGATGCAAGGAGGTATCGGCGTTGACATGTCAATTCTGGCTTTACACTTGCTCGGCGCGTCGTCCATCATGGGCTCGATCAACATCATTACCACTTTGTTGAATCTGCGTGCCCCTGGCATGACATTGATGAAAATGCCATTGTTTTGCTGGACTTGGTTGATTACGGCATACCTGCTAATTGCTACGATGCCGGTGTTGGCCGGCGCGATCACCATGTTGTTGACAGACCGTCACTTTGGTACAAGTTTTTTTAACGCTGCCGGCGGCGGCGACCCGACAATGTTCATGCACATCTTCTGGTTCTTCGGTCATCCAGAGGTATATATCCTGATCTTGCCAGCATTTGGTATCGTCTCATCTATCATTCCCGCGTTTGCGAGAAAGCCGCTATTTGGCTATGCATCGATGGTGTATGCAACTGGTTCCATAGCGATTCTGTCGTTCATCGTTTGGGGCCATCATATGTTTACGGTTGGCATGCCTGCGGCTGGACAGTTATTTTTTATGTATGCGACGATGCTGATTGCAGTGCCGACCGGAGTGAAAATTTTCAATTGGATCGCTACGATGTGGCGTGGCTCACTCACGTTTGAAACGCCAATGCTGTTTTGTATCGGCTTCTTGTGCATGTTTACCTTGGGCGGATTCTCGGGCTTGGTGCTTGCAATTGTCGCGGTCGATATCACGTTGCACAACACCTATTACGTGGTCGCGCACTTTCACTACGTATTGTTTCCCGGCGCTATCTGGGGTCTGACCGCGGCAGTGTATTTTTATCTGCCGAAGTTCACCGGCAAAATGTACAACGAGACGCTCGGTAAATGGCATTTCTGGATATCTGCCATTGCGTTCAATGTCACATTCTTTCCGCAACACTTTCTGGGCCTCGCTGGCATGCCGCGTCGAATTCCGGATTACGCGCTGCAGTATGCTGAATGGAACGCAATCTCCACTATTGGCGCGTTCGTGCTGGGCTTTAGCCAACTTATTTTTCTCTACAACGTCATTACAACGATTCGTTCCGGCGAAAAAGCCAAAGACCGGCAATGGGAGGGCGCTGATTCACTGGAGTGGACGCATCTACCAAGCCCCGTTCCGTATCACACTTTTGAGACGCCACCAGTACTGAAGTAGGCGTGCGCTTTACTTATGAACGATAAAGTCCCCGATCAGTTACACGCGAGCCATAGCCGTGGCAAGACGATTACGCTCGCTCTTTTGTTGCTGTGGGTTGCGGCAGTGTTCACTTATTCAATCCTGAAGTTCGCCAAGGTAATCAGTTGAGCCATACAGCCGACTCCACATCCCCAGCCGAAATACGCGAGAACAATCGCGTGACATTTTGGAAGCTGCTGATGGTCGTGCCAGTGATGCTTGTATTTTGTGCGTCGATGGTTCCACTTTACCGGCAGATCTGCAATGTCCTAGGCATCACGGCAACGCGGACGATTGTGGAAAGCACACGGGTCGATGCGAGTCGTGTCGTGAAAGTTGAGTTTGTGGCGAATCTAAACAAGAGTTTTGCATGGCGATTTGAGCCGATTGAGAAGCTCGTTGAAATTCATCCCGGTGCGATGGCCACAGTAAATTACCGCGTAACCAATACTTTGCCTTATGCAACAACCGGGCGCGCAGTGCCGAGCTTCGCGCCTTTGGAGGCGGGGCTTTATTTCAATAAGCTTGAGTGTTTTTGTTTCAGTAACCAGACTTTGCAGGCCGGTGAAACACGCAATATGCCGGTTACCTTTTTCGTTGATCCGAAACTGCCCAAGGATCTCGCTGCCATCGCGTTGTCTTACACATTTTTCAACGTGACGGAAGAAGGCAATAGGTCGTAATGTGGAACACGTTCAAAGCCGTATTGTGGGGATTTCTCGGTATAAGAAGCAGTAAAGGCTACGAGCACGACCAGCAAAAATTGAAAGTGCAACACATTATTGCGGTCGGGATTTTTTGTGTCTTGGTATTTGTGGTGAGTTTGTTTTTCTTGGTCAGAATGCTCACTGCCAAATAGAATGCAGTCATTAGGGTTTTAAGGGAGTTTTAGCATGAGTGCAACAACTGGCGGCTATTATTTTGCCCCACCGTCCAAGTGGCCCGTGGTGGGTTCTATCGCGCTGTTTTTCTTTATGTTGGGTCTGGCGCTTTGGATGAACGAAATTCAGCCGTGGGGCTACACCTCACTCGCAATCGGCTTCGGCATTCTGCTGTACATGCTGTTTGGGTGGTTCGGGATCGTCATCCACGAAAGTGAATCTGGCTTGTACAACAAGCAAATGGATACCTCATACCGTTGGAGCATGAGCTGGTTTATTTTCTCAGAAGTGATGTTTTTTTCTGCTTTCTTTGGCGCGTTGTTTTATGCCCGGATATTTTCAGTGCCATGGCTCGGGGATTTCGATAATGCGCTGCTCTGGCAGGGTTATGAAGCGAAATGGCCGACGATGGGGCCCTACCTCGATCCTAATCCGGCATTCCAGTTTTCCCCGATGAGCGCATGGGGGCTTCCAGCTATTAATACTGCGCTACTACTCAGCTCGGGTGTAACGGTGACTTGGGCGCATCATGCAATGATCGCCAACAATCGGAAACAACTGATTTTCGGCCTGTTTCTGACGGTGTTGCTCGGGGCAATATTTTTGGGTGTGCAAGCATACGAATACTCCCACGCTTACTCAGACCTGAATTTGAAACTGACCTCCGGCGTTTTCGGTTCCACGTTTTACATGCTTACCGGATTTCATGGCTTCCATGTGACACTTGGTGCGATCATGCTGACCGTGATTCTTGTCCGTTGCATTAAGGGGCATTTCACGCCGGAACATCACTTCGCTTTTGAGGCGGTGGCTTGGTATTGGCACTTCGTTGACGTCGTCTGGCTGGGCCTGTTTGTATTTGTTTACTGGCTGGCGTAGACACAAAATCCGGCTGAAAAAAGCCGCACTTTGTGCGGCTTTTTTTGTGTGGCGCGACCAATTTGTTGTGACCAAACGCTTTTGTGTACGGTTACCGCTTTGGTATTAGCCCGAAGTAATAACTCCCGAGCAGGATCAGGAAAATCGCAACAGAGAGCGCGATTCTAAGTGTCAGGGCAGTCACCATGCGTTTCGAGTCTCCCTTATCCCGGTACATGAAGAACAGCGCGCCGAAGAGGCTGACAATTACCAAAAATAGCAGAATCACGACCAATATTTTCATTGTTTGAGTGCCAGTTTCGAATCATTCACGATGCAACATGTCCAACAGTTATTGTAGCGTAACCTCTTTAGCGCTCCCGCCTTTACGATTCTCCTGATGCCCCTTCGCCTGTCCACGATTCGATTTGAGCCTTCGTTGGTGCCAACGTTGGCGGCGCTTTGCGTGCTTTTGCTCACGTTATACCTTGGGCACTGGCAACAAGGACGCGCTGCCGAAAAGCAAGCTATGCAGACCGAATTTGAAAGTCGCGCAACGGCGTCGCCTGTTGTACTGGGAACTGCAATTGCTGATCCACTTGCATTGAGATACGCGCGTGCGATTGCGCGCGGCGAATGGCTGGCGAGTGGCCAAATCTTTCTCGATAACAAGTTCGACAATGAAGCCGTTGGCTTTCACGTGCTCACACCACTCAAAATGGCAGGCATAGATCGTTATGTGCTCGTCAATCGCGGCTGGGTCGCGCGGGGCGCCGGTTTCCCAGCGCCACCGGCAATTCCAGTACCTACCGGATCGGTTGAAGTCGAAGGCGTATTGATGCTTCCGAACACGCGATTTCTGGAGCTTGCGCAGTCGACGGTTCAGGGACGTGTCTGGCAAAACCTCACAATTGAACGCTATCGTGCGGCAAGCAAACTTGATGTCTTGCCGCTTGTGTTAGTGGCAAAAATTGCCGACGCGCCATTAAAGCCGATTGCCGAGCGACCCGATGCGAGAGCAGAAAAACACGTCGAATATATGCTCACTTGGTATTCGTTGGCCGCGACGGTTGCGGTGCTGTGGGTGGCGCTGAACGTTAGGCTTGAGCGTGTCTTGCCGCAGGGGCCAATAGACAATCAAGGAAAGAAATTATGAGCCCTCGTACGAAACTTCTGCTAATGATGGCCTTGTTCGCGCTGCCAACATTGGCGTCGTTTGCAGCGTTCTACTGGTTTCCACCAACCAAGACCAGTAACTACGGAGAACTCATTTCCCCGGTGATCAATTTGCCGCAATTGCAAATGGCCATTCGTGATGGCACGGATGCCTCGCAGGGCGCGCGTGAACAGGGTTTGCGTGGAAAGTGGTTAATCATTACCCGCGACAGCGGTGCATGCGATGCATCGTGCGAGCAGAAACTTTTTGCGATGCGTCAGTCGCGGTTGATTGTCGGTCGTGAGATGGATCGCATCGTGCGCGTGGTGCTGATCGACGATGATGCCACGCCGTCTGATGAATTGATCAAGCGCTATCAGGGCACTGCGTGGATTTCAGCGAAAACGATGCCCTGGCTGTCCAAAATGCCCACGCCGACGCAAGACCCAAGCAGTAGCCGGGCGTTTTTTTATGCGGTGGATCCTTTGGGCAATATTTTTATGCGCTATGGCGCTGATGCCGATGTAAAGCTGATCGCCAAAGACTTGCGGCGAGTACTCAAGGCCTCCCAGATCGGCTAATTGCGGCAAATTGAACGGGGAAGTTAGCCAATATGCGAATGAATGTTATTGAACACGGGTTGATTGGCATCATCACGCTTGCCATCATCTTCGCCGCATTTCTTTGGGTTAAGCGCGATAACGACCGCTTTCGGAAACTCGTTGTTTTAACCTTGGCCATGACCTTTGTGCTGGTGATTCTTGGCGCTTATGTCAGGCTCTCCGACGCGGGGTTGGGCTGTCCCGATTGGCCGGGTTGTTATGGCAACTTGACGCCGCATCACTCAGTCGATGACATCCGTGCTGCCGAAGCAAATCAGCCCGGCGGGCCGGTATCGATGGCAAAGGCGTGGAAAGAAATGGCGCATCGGTACCTTGCGATGATCGTGGGTGCGCTGATCGCTGCCATCATGTTCGCGGCTTGGCGTAATCGACGTGCGTGGAACCAGTCACCATTACTGGCCACGCTGCTTGGCGGCGCGGTTATGTTTCAGGCAGCACTCGGCGCCTGGACGGTGACCATGCTGCTGAAGCCTGCTATCGTTACTGCGCACTTGTTAGGCGGCGTCACGATACTCTCCCTATTGGCATGGCTGCATTGGCGGCAGGTAGCGAGCCAATCAGGTCGTCCGGGCTGGGCAAAAGGTATAATTGCACCGAAGAGTTTGCGAATATTTGCGCTGTTGGCGTTGGTAACTTTGCTTGGACAAATTGCGCTCGGGGGGTGGGTAAGTACCAACTACGCCGCCTTGGCATGCGCCGATTTTCCGATGTGCGACGGCAAGCTTGTTCCAGCGATGGATTTTGCGAATGCGTTTCACATTATCAGGCCCTTGGGCATTGGTCCGGATGGTGAGTTACTAACATTGGAAGCATTGCGGGCTATACATTGGGCGCATCGTTTGGGCGCCGTGTTTACGGTATTGGTAGTTGGCGGTTTCGCGTTCGCGTTGTTGAAAATAGAATCTGGCAAAAGGGCAGCCAAGATGCTGCTTGTAATGCTGACAATACAAGTATTGCTGGGCATCTCAAATGTGTGGTTTAGTCTGCCGCTCGCCGTCGCAGTTGCACATAATGGCGTCGCCGCTCTGTTGTTTACTCTCTTGCTGTTGATCAACTTGCGTCTTTTTGATCGTCGATACTGATTCCTGAAATGTCCCAACAGATTGCGACTCATCCGCAGCCAAATGTCCTGGCGCAGTTTCTTGAACTGACGAAGCCGCGCGTCAATTCGCTCATCGTGTTTACCGCGATCATCGGGATGATGCTGGCCTATCCGGTGGGCATTGCGTGGGATGTGCCGTTAATGCTCACCAGCACGCTGGGCATCGCGCTGGTCGCGGGCGCAGCGGCGGCGTTCAACTGTCTGGTTGAACAGCAGATCGACCGGAAAATGGCCCGCACCCGCGCGCGACCTACCGTGAGCGGCTCCATCACCAGTTGGCAAATCTTACTGCTCGCAGGCATTGTTGGCGGTGCCGGTTTGATCGTGCTTTATCGTTACGTGAATCCACTCACGATGTGGCTGACACTCGCCACCTTCGTCGGCTACGCGATTATTTACACCGTGATTCTGAAGCCCTCTACGCCGCAGAATATCGTCATTGGTGGGGCATCCGGTGCCATGCCACCGGTACTCGGGTGGGCAGCCGTCGCGGGCGTGGTGGACCCCAACGCCTTGCTGCTTTTCCTCATTATTTTCGCTTGGACACCGCCGCATTTTTGGGCGTTGGCGTTGTACAGGAAAAATGAATACGCCAAAGCTGGTGTGCCGATGTTGCCGGTCACCCACGGCGACGCATTCACCAAGCTACATCTTTTGCTTTACACATTGTTGCTTTCGGCTTCTACGTTGCTGCCGTTTGTCGTGGGGATGGCCGGCTGGATTTATTTATTGTCTGCGCTCGTGCTGGACGGCATCTTTCTGTACTACGCGGTCAAACTTATGCGTCACTATACCGATGCACTCGCCAGACGTACCTTCGCGTTCTCAATTTTGTATTTGTCATTGTTATTTGCCGCACTGCTAATCGACCATTACGCACCGTTAGTGCTGAGCTAACGATGCGAGTCGTTGTTGCTGCGCTTTGCGCACTTTGCCTTTGCCTCGCCGGATGTGAAAACAAGCCCGCTTTTAATTCGCTCGATATCACCGGCATTCAGGGTTACGGAATCGATTTCCGCTTAATTGACCACACCGGCAAGCCGCGCACCATGGCGGATTTCCGTGGCAAGGTGGTGGTGATTTTCTTTGGCTTCACGCATTGCCCGGATGTTTGTCCCACCACGCTCTCTGAGATGCGGCAGGTCATGCAAATTCTCGGCAAGGATGCTGACCGGCTGCAGGTGTTATTTGTCACTCTCGATCCGGCGCGCGACACACCAGAGCTATTGTCCAAATACGTGCCATCGTTCAATCCGACATTCCTCGGCCTGTTTGGGGACAAGGTCGCGACCGAAAAGGTGACGGCAGATTTCAAGATTTTCTACCGCGTTGCGGCAGGCAAAACACCTGAGAGCTACACGGTTGATCACACCGCCGCCTCGTTGGTCTTCGATCCACAAGGGCGCTTGCGCTTGTTCATCAATTACGGTTTGGGCGCAGATAAAATCGCTCCTGATATTAAAAGACTACTCTAAAACCAAGGAATTTTTATGAGCATTCAACGATTTCACGTCGGCCCGCGCATGTCGGATATGGCCGTTCACAACGGCACCGTTTATCTTGCGGGGCAGGTCGCAGACGACACTGCACAGGATATTTCCGGTCAAACCGCGCAAGTGCTCGCCACCATCGACAAACTCCTGGCCGAGGCAGGAACCGACAAAACAAAAATTCTGTCGACGACAATCTACATCACCGATATGGCAAATTTCCCGGCAATGAACGCCGTCTGGGATGCGTGGGTTGTCGCAGGCAATACCCCGCCACGTGCCACGGTCGAGGCAAAGCTCGCGAGGCCCGCATACAAGGTGGAAATTCAGGTCATCGCCGCGAAACCCTGATCGCGGTGGCGGTTTGGGCTCAGCGCGATGGAGATGGCGAAGCGCTGGCCTGTCCCATGATCGACGCAGTGGCCATCAATTCGTCGAATAACGCCATCGAAGCCTTGCCGGACACGCTGTACGGATCGAGCGTCGCGCACTCTGAGTACTTGAGCAGTAGCGACGGATTAATGCGCTCCAGATTGACCTGGCCCATCGACCAGCAAGAAAATTTTCGCTCGCTGATTTCCTCGTAGGAAAGAATCGCCACGTCTTTGTGACGTGCGTCTGCAGCGATTTGATTGTACAAACCGTTTACCTGCATTCGTCCGCCTTCAAGCACTTGCATAAAAATCCGCCCGCTTGAACAAAGCACGCCCGTGATGCCGCTCTCCGGGTTATTTGATTTCGATTGAGACAAAATCTTCAGAAGTTCCTCCTGAGAAACATCGTCCGCCGCCCTGCTTGCATACAATAAACGCACCAGCATCTTGCTCTCCACTATTCAGTTGAAGATCAACTGTTTTTCCTGCTAAGCAACGACAGAAACTCCCGTCGCAAATTGGGGTCCTTCAGAAACGAGCCGCGCATCACGCTATTGGTCATCCGCGAATCGGCATCTTTCACGCCGCGCCAGTGCATGCAAAAGTGATCGGCCTCAATCACAATCGCCAGACCATCCGGTTTCACCTTGTCTTGCAAGATGGCGGCCAGATGCGTGACGGCTTCTTCCTGAATTTGTGGCCGACTCATTACCCAGTCACAAATGCGCGCGTATTTTGACAAACCGATTAGATTCGAATGGCCATTAGGCATGATGCCAATCCAGACCTTGCCAACGATGGGGCAAAGGTGATGCGAACACGCACTGCGCACGGTGATCGGCCCCACGATCATCAATTCATTCAGATGCTCGACATTGGGGAATTCAGTCACCGTCGGCATTGGCTCGTAGCGACCCTTGAACACTTCGGTCACATACATCTTCGCGACCCGCTTGGCCGTTTCTGCCGTGTTGTGGTCGGTCTCGGTATTAATGACGAGGCTCTTTAGCACTTCAGCCATCTTTGCTTCGACTTCCGCCTTCAGCAAATCAACTTCGCCCTCGTTCAGAAAAGCAGAAATGTTGTCGTTTGCGTTGTAGCGATGATTAGCCTGTTCGAGCCGCGAGCGAATGCGGGCGGAGATCGGTAAGCCCGACAGTTCAGGTGACTCCGAAAGTGTTGTGTCCTCTACATCGTCAGCGTCTTTACGAAAAAGCGGCGTGGGCTTGTTCAGGGACATGGTGAAATCCTTCGCGGGATTGTTCGGGCATTGTTCATGAGATCCACCCGGTTCAAAATAGTTTAATCGCCAACCATTGAATGTGCCACAAAAACAAAGGGGCCACGCGTGATGCGCAGCCCCTTTGTTGGCGGCAAGTTTGTTTATCGTATCGAGTCGTAATCGCTCAATGCCGCTTTCATTTTCTGCATTGCCTTTGCTTCGATCTGGCGAATCCGTTCTGCGGAGACGCCAAATTCATCAGCAAGCTCATGCAGCGTTTTTTCGCGGCCTTCGCCTTCTTGCACCAACCAGCGCGATTTGATGATGTGACGGCTGCGCTCATCCAGACTTTCTAGCGCGGCCTCAAGTCCATCTGTCGCCGCCGTCTGCTTTTGGGCGGCTGCGAGGTGCTCGGCAGGCTCCATGGTCGCGTCTTGTAGATACGCAATTGGGCTCACCCACGTGCTGTCTTCATCGTCGTTAGCTGGTTCGAGTGAAATCTCCTGACCGGTGAGACGCTTTTCCATCTCGGTGACGTCGGTTTCTTTCACGTTCAACTGGCGCGCGACTTCCTTTACTTCGGTCGGCGAAAGCGTGCCGAAGTTTGGTTTCATGCTGCGCAGATTAAAAAACAATTTACGCTGCGCTTTGGTCGTCGCGACCTTCACGATGCGCCAGTTTTTCAGGATGTACTCGTGAATCTCGGCCTTGATCCAGTGCACCGCAAACGACACCAGGCGCACGCCACGGTCAGCGTCAAAACGCTTTACCGCTTTCATCAGGCCAATATTGCCTTCCTGAATCAAATCAGCGTGTGGCAGACCATAGCCTGTGTATTTACGTGCAATAGACACCACCAGCCTCAGATGCGACATCACCATCTCAGAAGCAGCGGCCAGATCGCCGTTGGTTTTCAATGCCATGCCCAGTTCATGCTCCCGCTCAGGGGTGAGCATCGGCACGCGGTTGACGGCGGAAATGTAGCTTTCAATGCTCGCGACTGATAGCGCGGGCAAATTCATCGTAGCAGTAGTCATGTGACCTCCACTAATCCCGAACATACGGGTTGGGTTAATTTTAGCACTCCTGAACATAGAGTGCTAATGCCAAAAGTAGTTCCGTGAACTAGGCGGAAAATATTTCCGAGAACTTGAAAGGCTTACTAACATATTGAAATTAAACAAATAATAGTTTTCAAAGGTAAGCGCGCCTAGCGTAAAAAACACGTAATTTATGCGGAACGCCTATCCATAAGGTTTCTAGGGCAATTTATGCTGAAAATGCTCGCCAGTGCTAGAGTTTGTCATTTTTCGAAAGCGAGCTGCATTTCCCACTCGCTAGTACAGTAAAACTGCCTGACGCAGCGGCGGCATCTACCCCGCCGGTGCAGGCTTAAACCGCGATTCGGTTTGACCATTAGTGATGCAGGCGAAACTATGTTCGTCATCGCACAGACGGCATACCTCCCGAATTGGTCAAATGCTTTCATGAGGACCGACTTGGGCCTTGACGCTGGAGAAAGAAAGACATGGCACATGCGGCTGTAGCCAGTAACTGCCTCATCGACAGCATCCCGGTCGTTATTCCTTTACGCCCACCGTCGGCTGACCGTCCGGATGACGGCAGTCCTGGTAGCCGCATTGCCAAGTTGATCACCGACTTGCCATTCATGCATCGAATGCGAAAGCGCGGCGAATACCTATTTCACGCCGGTGGCGCATTCCACTTTTTGTATGTTGTTAACGCTGGCTTTGCCAAGACCTGCTACACAACAGCGGATGGCCGCGAACAAACAGTCGGCTTGCATTTGCGTGGCGATATTCTTGGCTTGGATGCGATTGCTACTGGCACTTACGGCTGTGATGCCGTCGCGCTGGATGCGTGCGATGTATTATCGCTTCCGTATGATGCCGTAATCGACTGTTGCAAGCGCAATCCTGAATTGGTGCGCGAGCTTTTTCAGGCCCTCAGCAGCGAACTCCGAAGCGATCGTGACTTAATGCTGAGCATGCGCACAACCCACGCGGCAGGTCGCGTCGCCGCATTCCTGCTGGAAATGTCTGATCGGTTCGCGGCCCGCGGCTTCTCTGCGACACAACTGCAACTGCGACTGACTCGCCAGGAAATCGGCAGCATGCTCGGACTGAAACTGGAAACAGTCAGCCGCGCGTTTTCGCGCTTTGCTGAACTCAGGCTGATCACCGTTTGCCTTCGTCAGATTGTGCTTCTTGATCGCGATGGGCTGCTGGATATCATCGCGCAACCGGTGGGATTAAAACTCGTCAGAGAAGGCGGAAAGCGGACATTTCTCTTATCCAACGAGAGGCCTACCCCCGGCTGTGCCCGCCTTGTGAGTGCATGATTGATGTCCTCGCCAGGCTACAACGTGGCGACGTAAAAGTTCGAAACTCAAGCGCTGGCGTGGTGTTTAGAGCATAGGCTGGGAAGGCACTCCAAGGCAAAAGTTTGCTACTTTCATCAAAAGCAGGCCATTTGCCTCTGCATGACGCAAATATCGAGCGGCACAAATGCGCGCAACAACGTTAATGAAATTCCCGCGTGCTGAATTCCAGCTCACCAAGCATTGCGGTCTGATCGATCAGTTTGCCAGCGATTAGATGCACCACCTCTCCTTGTCGCTCTACACGCCCAGCCACGCACAGCAGTCGCGCCAGCACCAGCGGATTTCTTTGTCTTTCAGCCACATGCGACCATACCACCACGTTAACGTAGCCGGTCTCATCTTCGAGAGTAACAAAGGTGGTGCCTTTGGCAGTACCGGGACGCTGGCGGCAGGTGACCAGACCGGTGGTGCGGATCAATTGGCCGTGACGTGCGTTCTTCACCTCTTCAGCACTGCGGATACGTTGCGCGGTAAGTGCCGGACGCAACAACGCCAGCGGGTGACGGCGCAGACTTAACCCAACACTCGCAAAGTCAGCAAAGATGTCATCGGCTTCTGTGGGGGCGCGTAGCGTGGCCATGCTTTTGTCGGTGGGGGCTGCGAAAAGTTTTGTATCGCGTTCCAGCCCCAGCGCCTCCCACAGCGCATTGCGACGATGGCCGACTAATGTGTGGAAGGCATCGGCAGAAGCAAGAGCCTCGATTTCCTGTTGCGATAATTGGGCACGTCGTTGCAGGTCGGCGATGTCGATGAAGGCCGCTTCTGCGCGTGTGGCGACGATACGCTCTGCCGAGGCCTTGCCTAGCTGGCTAACCATTCGCAAGCCAAGACGAATCTGCGGGCTATCGAGAGCTCCTGCCAGCACACAGTTTCGCTCGCTGATCATTACATCCAGCGGCAACACCGTCACACCATGACGTTGCGCGTCTTGCACCAACTGCGCTGGAGAATAAAAGCCGAGCGGCTGCGCATTAAGCAAGCCGCACGTAAACGCCGCAGGGTGATGACATTTAAGCCAGCAGGAAATGTAGACCAACAGCGCGAAACTGGCGGCGTGCGATTCCGGAAATCCGTACTCGCCGAAACCCTGCATCTGCCTGTACAGCCGTTCGGCGAATTCTTCTTTATAGCCATTGGCAAGCATGCCATTGACGAGCTTGTCGCGAAATTTATCGATGCCGCCTTTACGTTTCCATGCGGCCATGGCGCGGCGCAATTTATCGGCTTCACCTGCCGTAAAACCGGCGGCCACCATCGCCAATTGCATCACCTGCTCCTGAAAAATCGGCACGCCGAGTGTGCGTTTGAGTACCTCTTCCACCGCTTTACTCGGATACGTCACCGCTTCTTCGCCGTTGCGGCGCTTTAAGTAAGGATGCACCATGCCGCCCTGAATCGGGCCCGGTCGGACGATGGCGACTTCGATGACCAGATCGTAATAATTTTTAGGCTTCAACCGGGGCAGCATGCTCATCTGCGCGCGCGACTCGATCTGGAATACGCCGATGGTGTCAGCATGCTGGATCATTTGATATGTGGCTGCATCCTCGCGGGGAACATCCTGCATCGTCATCGGTTTTCCGCGCCAGCGGCTGATGATATCCAGCGTTTTCCTGATCGCAGTCAGCATGCCCAGCGCCAACACATCTACTTTCAACAGTCCCAGTGCATCGAGGTCATCTTTGTCCCACTGGATCACGGTACGCTCGGGCATGGCCGCATTTTCAATCGGCACCAATCGTGTCAGTTTGTCGCGCGCGATGACGAAGCCGCCGGAATGTTGGGACAAGTGGCGCGGGAAACTGATCAACGTCTCAGTGAGTAACATCAGTGTTTGCATGCGCGGCGCTTCGGGATCAAAACCCGCCTCAATCAGCCGCTCCGGCGCAACACTGCGACCATCCCACCAGACAATCGTTTTGGATAAAGCATCCACTTGCGATAGCGTCAACCCCAGCGCCTTGCCGACATCGCGTATCGCACCCTTGGGTCGGTAAGTGGATACCGCAGCCGTCAGCGCAGTGCGGTCACGCCCATATTTTTTATAGATGTACTGAATCACTTCTTCGCGACGTTCATGCTCAAAATCGACATCGATATCCGGCGGCTCGTTGCGCTCCCGCGACATAAAACGCTCAAACAGTACCTGCATATGTTCAGGGTCCACCTCGGTGATGCCCAGGCAATAACAAACGGCAGAATTGGC
>JANOQY010000067.1:0-17490 GCA_031414995.1 Betaproteobacteria bacterium | reverse complement strand
AAGGTGTTCGCGCCGCTCGCCTATATGCTGGGGGTAACGTGGGAGCACGCTGCCTTTGCCGGCAACCTGATCGGTCAGAAACTGATTCTCAATGAATTCGTTGCGTACGTCGGCCTGGCACCTTACTTGCAGCCGACCGATAAAGTGATCGCGGCGGGCCTGACGGTCATCGATCCACGCACGCTCGCAATTCTCTCGTTTGCGCTGTGTGGTTTCGCCAATATTTCATCGATTGCTATTCTCGCCGGTGCGTTCGGCAGCGTGGCCCCGCACCTGCGCGGCATCGTTGCGAAGTACGGTTTGCGCGTGGTCGCAGCAGCGACGCTATCGAACTTGATGAGCGCCACCATCGCGGGAATTTTTCTTTCCGCAAAGTTTTAAGGCAGTCACGCAATGTTTCTCCCGCAGGAAATCATTCGAAAAAAACGTGACGGTCAGGCGCTCGATGCAGCCGACATAAATGCGTTTATACGCGGGGTCGCTGCCGACGAGGTCAGCGAAGGACAAATCGCTGCATTCACGATGGCAACATTCCTCAATGGCATGACCTCCGTCGAGGCTGTCGCGCTGACGGTCGCGATGCGTGATTCCGGCACCGTACTCAATTGGAATGCGCTCAATCTGCCGGGACCAATAGTCGATAAGCACTCCACCGGTGGCGTCGGTGATGTCGTGTCACTTATGCTGGGCCCGATGGTGGCGGCCTGCGGCGGATTTGTTCCGATGATTTCTGGTCGCGGGCTTGGTCATACCGGCGGTACGCTGGATAAATTTGATTCCATCCCCGGCTACCAGACCAGCGTCTCAATTGAAAAATTTCAGCAGGTCGTGCGCGACGCGGGTGTTGCCATCATCGGCCAGACGGCGGAATTGGCGCCTGCCGACAAACGCATTTACGCGACACGTGATGTCACCGCGACGGTCGAATCGATTCCCCTGATTACGGCATCAATACTCTCCAAAAAACTCGCAGCGGGGTTGGACGCGCTGGTGATGGATGTGAAATTCGGCTCTGGCGCGTTTATGCCCACACTGGAGAAATCTCGTCAGCTCGCGCAGAGCATTGTTGAAGTCGGCAATGGCGCAGGTGTTAAAACATCCGCGTTGCTGACCGATATGAATGAGCCACTGGCGCCATGTGCGGGGAATGCGATTGAAGTCCGTTGTGCACTCGATTATCTAACCGGCAAATCGCGACCATCGAGATTGCACGAGGTCACGTTGGCGTTGTCGGCGCAATTACTGGTGACGGCAGGACTCGCTGAAAGTGAGGCGATTGCCAGACAAGCGCTGACGCAGTGTCTTGATAATGGTCGCGCCGCAGAGCGTTTCGCCAAAATGGTGACTGAACTTGGTGGGCCGGCTGATTTGCTCGAAAACGCTGGCAAACATCTGCGTCGTGCGCCAATCATTAAACCAGTCTTGGCCTCGCGTGCCGGCTTTGTTGCGGCATGCGACACAAGGCGGGTAGGGTTGGTCGTTGTTGCGTTGGGCGGTGGGCGAATGCGCGCTGCGGACGCGATTGATTTTGACGTGGGACTCACCGATCTGGTTGCGCTGGGCACTCGGGTGAACGCAGGCGATCTGCTCGCGACTGTGCACGCACGTACCGAAGCGGCAGCGACTGCGGCGATGCAGGCATTTGAAAATGCAATTACCATTTCTGATGAGGTACCCGCGAAATCGCAATTGATTCAGGCATTGGCGCATACGTAGTTTTTTGTTGGGCGTGACAGAACCGGGGAGGCAATATGGCAGTGAGCTCATCACATAAACGCACGATTGTTTTGGTCGGCACGCGCAAGGGATTGTTCGTTCTGCATGGCGACGCCAAGCGGCAAAAATGGCACGCCGAAGGGCCCCACTTTCTCGGCCAGATTGTCAATCACGCCGTGCTCAATCCCGCTACCGGCACGATACTGGTTGCGGCGCGCGCAGGGCATCTTGGCCCGACCGCTTTTCGTTCCACCGATGCAGGCAAAAATTGGAAAGAGGCATCCTCACCTCCCGCATTTCCAAAATCAACGGGAGATCCGTACGGCTGGTCGGTCAGTCATGTTTTTTGGCTGTCGCCGGGCCACGCCAGCGAACCGAAAGTTTGGTACGCCAGCACATCGCCCCACGGTCTGTTCCGATCTAATGACGATGGCGTCACATGGCAGAGTGTTGATGGTTTCAATCTGCATCCTGATCGCGCCAAATGGCTGGGTGGCTCTCAGGAAG
This sequence comes from Betaproteobacteria bacterium, assembly GCA_031414995.1. Lineage (GTDB taxonomy): Bacteria > Pseudomonadota > Gammaproteobacteria > Burkholderiales > Usitatibacteraceae > UKL13-2. The sequence goes on along the minus strand of JANOQY010000067.1, from coordinate 15,267 downwards.
CACCGCCCGATGGCGCAACTTTGCATTCGATCAATATTGATCCGTTCGACAAAAATCATATTTACGTCGGCATGTCATCTGGCGGCGTGTTTGAAAGCGTCGATGCGGGTGGTACATGGAAACCCTTGAACCACGGGTGTGTCGCTGATTTTCTGCCCGATCCAAATGCGGAATACGGTCACGATCCACATTGCGTGCGCGTACATCCCACGGCGAAGGATGTCGTGTATCAGCAAAATCACTGTGGCATTTACCGGCTCGACCGCATCGCCGCAGTTGGCAAACAAGATGGCAAACGAAGCTGGACTCGCATCGGCGAAAACATGCCCAGAGAAATCGGTGACATTGGATTCCCCATCGTGCTGCATCCCCGTGATCCGAAGATGCTGTGGGTGTTCCCGATGGATGGCACCTCGGTATGGCCGCGCATGTCGGTGGCGGGCAAACCGGCAGTCTACTGCTCACGCGATGCGGGTGCGTCGTGGACGAGGCAAGACAAGGGGTTGCCGCCTGCACAAGCATGGTTTACGGTAAAGCGCCAAGCCATGTCGGCTGACCAGCACAAATCGGTCGGGCTTTATTTCGGCACGACGAGTGGAGAGATGTGGGCGAGTTTTGATGAGGGCGCCAACTGGCATTGCCTCATGTTGCACCTGCCGCATATTTATTCAGTTGAGGCGTGGACACGTTGAACGTCACGCTGCCTACGCCGTTGGTCGAATACACCAGCGGCTTGCGGGAAGTTGAGGCCGGCGGCGCGACGCTGGATGATTTGCTGCGCGATCTTGACCGCCAATATCCCGGTATTCGATTTAGGATGATAGACGAACAGGACCGGATTCGTGCGCACATCAAGCTATTTGTAAACGCCGAGCTTGAGCGATCACTGAACGCGCCGTTGACCGCGCGGGACAAGATCATTATCGTCGCGGCGCTATCGGGAGGGTAGTGTAGAAGCGGCACGGACCGATTGGTGCACTGCGTCATCAAAACGACACAGATTCAAGACTAGAATGTGTCAGTTATAAGACATCTCGGTTTCATACCGAGATGCGACCCAAAAATACTCAACGTTCGCAACTAGGAGACCTGCATGAAAGCATCCGTGAAACTGACTTTGATTGCCGCCGCACTGTGTTGCCCGTCGATGGCGTTCGCACAAACTGAAATCCAGATGTGGCACTCGATGACCGGCGCGTTGGGCGATAAAGTTGGCGAGCTGGCCACGAAATTCAATGCCACCCAAAAAGATTACAAAGTGGTGCCGGTGTTCAAGGGCAGCTACCCGGAATCGATGACCGCCGCCATTGCCGCATATCGAGCGGGCAATGCGCCGCACATCCTGCAAGTATTTGAAGTCGGCACTGCCACCATGATGGCTGCCCAAGGTGCCGTCAAGCCGGTATACCAACTGATGAAGGATGCGGACGAGCCGTTCGATCCCAAAGGATATTTGCCAGCGGTGGCAGGCTATTACACAGACAACAAAGGCAACATGCTGTCGTTTCCCTTCAACAGCTCCTCGGTCGCGTTTTATATCAATAAAGATGCATTCAAGAAAGCCGGCCTTGACGCCAGCAAGCCGCCGAAGACGTGGAAAGAGTTCAACGCTGCGGCAGACAAGCTCAAGGCCTCCGGTCATGCCTGCCCATACACGACCAGTTGGCCTTCTTGGCTGCATATTGAAAATTTCAGCGCCTGGCATAACGTGCCGATCGGCACTAAGGAAAATGGCATTGGCGGCGTGGATACCGAGTTCCAGATCAACTCGCCGCTGCACGTGAAGCACATCACCATGCTGGGCGATATGGCCAAGAAAGGCACGTTCACCTACGCGGGACGGACGACACAGGGCGACTCGAAATTTTTCAGCGGTGAATGCGCGATGTTTACCGGAAGCACCAGTGCCATCGCGAATATCAAGCGCAACGCCAAATTTGACTGGTCCATCCAGTTCATTCCTTATCACGATGATGTAAAAGGCGCGCCACAAAACACGATTATCGGCGGCGCATCACTTTGGGTGATGGGTGGCAAGACCAACAATGCCTACAAGGGTGTGGCCAAGTACTTTGCCTATCTCTCAAAGCCGGAAGTACAGATGGAATGGCATACCGGCACTGGCTATGTACCGATCACGCTGGCGTCTGCAGAGATGACGAAAAAGTCGGGCTTCTACGAGAAGAATCCGGGAATGGACATCGCCACTCGCTCGCTAACCAACAAGCCCGCGACCGGCAACTCCAAAGGACTTCGTTTTGGTAATTTCGTACAAGGGCGTGAAATATTTGAAGAAGAACTGGAAGGCGTGTTCGCGGGCAAGAAGGATGCCAAGACAGCACTTGATGCTGCGGTCAAACGCGGCAACGAGGTTCTTCGCAAGTTTCAAGCTGCAAATAAACAATAAATTGAAAATGATCAACGGCTGAGATAAGTGCCCCTCCCCCTCGAGACTATTCACACGAGGGTAGAGGGAAACTCAGCCAGATCAAAAATTTCACTCGATGGAAAAACGCGTCGTTTTCAAATCCAAGTGGCTACCTTATGCGTTGGTCGCTCCTCAGATCGCAGTCACTGTCATTTTCTTTTTCTGGCCGGCGTTCCAGGCAGTCTACCAATCGCTGCTTCTGCAAGATGCATTCGGGCTGCACACTGAGTTCGTCTGGTTCGACAATTTCAAAGCGCTATTCCACGACGAAAAGTATCTCGCTTCATTCAAAATCACCGGCATTTTCAGTGTGTTGGTGGCGTTCTCAGGTTTATCCATTTCGCTGTTGCTGGCGGTCGCAGCGGACCGCATCGTGCGCGGTGCCTTCGCATATAAAACGCTTCTTATCTGGCCCTATGCCGTGGCACCTGCCATCGCGGGCGTGCTTTGGGCGTTTTTGTTTGCTCCGTCAATCGGGATCGTTGCTTTCGCGTTGAAGCAAAACGGGATTCCGTGGAACTATGTGCTCGATAGCGACCATGCCATGATCCTGGTCGTGATCGCATCGGTTTGGAAGCAGATCAGCTATAACTTCCTGTTTTTCCTCGCTGGCCTGCAATCGATTCCAAAATCGCTCATGGAAGCCGCCGCCATCGACGGTGCATCGCCATTCCGTCGCTTCTGGACGATTGTCTTTCCGCTGCTCTCGCCGACGACATTTTTCCTGCTGGTGGTGAATATCGTTTACGCGTTTTTCGATACTTTCGGGGTGATCGATGCCACCACACAAGGTGGACCTGCCACGTCGACGCAAATCCTCGTCTACAAGGTTTATTACGATGGGGTGAAGGGTGGCGATATTGGTGGCTCCGCCGCGCAGTCAGTCATTCTCATGATGATCGTGATCGCGCTGTCAGTTATCCAGTTCCGTTTTATCGAGAAGAAAGTGCAGTACTAGGCACATGGTCGAAAATCGCCCCTGGATGAAGTTGTTCTATTACGCGGTGCTGACGCTCGGCGTACTGATCGTGGCATTCCCGCTGTACATGACCTTCGTCGCGTCCACGCTCACGCTGGAGCAGGTGTTGCAGGTGCCGATGCCGCTGGTTCCCGGCGATCAGTTCTGGGCCAATTATTCACAAGTGCTCACGGGCGGCTCAACGCGCGGCTCGTCGGCGCCAGTTGGCCAGATGATGATCAACTCACTCATCATGGCGCTCATCATCGCGATAGGTAAAATTTCCATCTCCATCATTTCCGCCTTTGCGATTATTTATTTCCGTTTTCCACTGCGTAATTTTTTCTTCTGGATGATCTTTATCACGCTGATGTTGCCGGTGGAAGTGCGCATCTTGCCGACGTATAAAGTGGTGTCAGATTTGGGGATGCTAGATTCCTACGTTGGCCTCACGCTACCGCTGATTGCCTCCGCGACCGCAACGTTCCTGTTCCGCCAGTTCTTCATGACCATTCCTGACGAGCTCGCCGAAGCGGCGCGCATGGATGGAGCAGGGCCGATGCGTTTTTTCTGGGATGTGGTGTTGCCGCTTTCCAAAACGTCGATTGCGGCGCTGTTCGTGATCCAGTTTATTTACGGCTGGAACCAGTACCTGTGGCCGTTGTTGATCACCACACAGGAATCGATGTACACGACGGTGATCGGCATCAAGCGGATGATTTCTGGTGGCGATGCTGCGACAGAATGGAATCTGGTGATGGCAACGGCGATATTGGCGATGGTGCCACCGGCGCTGGTGGTGATATTGATGCAACGATGGTTTGTTAAGGGGCTTGTGGAGACGGAGAAGTGATGTTGTATTTACAAACTCTAGCACTGGTGAGGATGGTGGCGGCATTTTGCTCTGGGGGGCTCGTGGATATTGGGCCTACGGTTTCCGCGGTGCGCGGCGAGGCCGGGGGTTGCCCGGCGGCAAGCTACTTTCTTTTGCTTCGCCAAAAGAAAGTAGCCAAAGAAAAGGCGACCCCAGGTTCGTCGCCCTTCGGGTTCCCTGCGCTGCTCGCAAACGCGGGCCGCTGCGGAACTCGGGCTCGTGGATGCAGCACGCGAAAGGACTGGGGTGGCGCTCGCCCTCAGACAGTCCTCGCGGACTACCCCCGCATTTGCTCCGCTGCTCGGCGACTCTCATGGGGACCCGATCCTTTTGCGACGGCCCATGCTTATTCCTGTCATCCCGGCGCAGGCCGGGACCCAATTTGATTTAGATCGACCATGGCAAACATAACTCTCAAAGGCGTCAAAAAATCCTACGGCAATAACGCTGTGGTGCACGGCGTGGATGTCGCGATTGCCGATGGCGAGTTCATTGTCATCGTCGGCCCGTCCGGCTGTGGAAAGTCCACGTTGCTGCGCATGATTGCCGGACTGGAAGAGATCACGGCCGGCGAAGTTTCCATCGGCGACAAAGTGGTAAACGACCTTGAGCCGAAGGATCGCGATATCGCGATGGTGTTCCAGAATTACGCCTTGTATCCGCACATGACGGTGTACAACAACATGGCGTATGGCCTGCGAATTCGCAAACTCTCCGACGCCGACATTGAGACGCGTGTGCAAAAAGCAGCAAAGATTCTGGAACTGGGGTCGTTTCTGCAGCGTAAGCCACGCGAGCTTTCCGGGGGACAGCGCCAGCGTGTCGCCATGGGTCGTGCGATTGTGCGTGAACCGGCAGCTTTCCTGTTCGATGAGCCGCTGTCGAATCTCGATGCCAAGCTGCGCGTACAGATGCGGCTGGAAATCCAGAAATTGCATCGCGAATTAAAGACCACCAGTATTTTTGTGACGCACGATCAGGTCGAGGCGATGACGCTGGCGCAACGCATGATCGTCATGAATGCGGGGCGCGCTGAGCAGATCGGTGCGCCGATGGAGGTTTACGACAATCCGGCGTCGATGTTTGTAGCAGGATTTATCGGCTCGCCTGCAATGAATTTCTTGCCGGGAAATGTGAAAAATGGCGCCTTGCATCTGGCTGAGGGTGCCAGCGTTGTTTTGCCCGCACACATTCGCGAAAAAACCAAAGATGGCGATGCCGTCACGCTCGGCGTACGTCCTGAGCACTTCGCGGTCACCGCCACCGGCATGCCGTTCCGGGTGGAAAACGCAGAAGCGCTCGGTGCTGATTCGCTGGTACACGGCTTTATCGCCGGTGCGCTTTGCGTGGTGCGCGTGGACGGGCATTCACATCACGTCAATGGAGAAAATCTGTTCGTGACACCCGCAGCAGACAAACTTTATTTCTTTGATTCGGCGAGCGGTGCACGAATTGCCTAGTCCGTTGCCGTCGGTGAATGAAGTTCGTTTTCTTGAAGAACTGACGATCGCCACATCCCCCGCGATTCACCAATGGCTTTACGACGGCTGGGTCGTGCGCGCGTCGGGAAACGACGTTCGGCGTGCCAATAGCGCGACAGTTTTTTATCCATCGACGATTCCGCTTGAGGAAAAAATTGACGCTGTTGAGCAATGGTATCGACAGCATGATCAAGGCGCGATGTTTCGTTTGAACGAAACCCTGACACCGCCTGAATTGGACGGCTTACTTGCGCAACGCGGCTACACGCGTGAGATGGATACTTTCATGATGACGCTTGATATCACGTCGGCTGCGCTGAACTTGGTCGTGCCGCAGGGGCTTCGCGTGATCGAGCGCAATGGCGTCGATGGCATTGCCGACGTGCATCAGTTGAAAGGAAGCAACGCCAACATGGCCGAGCGGGACGCAGCAAGACAATCGCTGTGGCGCGGGCCAGAACAATATCTCGCGCTCAAATCGATCAATGGACTCGTTAGCAGCGGCATGGCACGCGTCCAAAATGGCTGCGTCGGTATCTTCACCATGCGTACGGCTGAAAAATCGCGGGGCAACGGTTACGCGAGCCTGCTTGTTGCTCATTTGCTTGCATGGGGTAGGGCACACGGCGCGCGAACCGCTTATCTGCAAGTGGACCAGACCAACGAAACTGCCATCAAGGTGTACCGTCGCTTTGGTTTCACGCCGCGCTATGGGTACTGGCAACGCGTGCAACCTGCGCAACCCGTGAACATACTCAAATTAAACTGACACTTGGTTCGGCCACGACCATAACCACAGCTAAACTTGCATCTTTCCTCCTTGAAATTCACAAACCCTACACGCCATGAATGACGATGACATCACCGCGCTGAGCGCAAAAGTTGGCGAGGTATTGAAAGCGCGCGGCCTCATGATGGCGACCGCTGAATCGTGCACGGGCGGCGGCATTGCCGAGGCAATCACGCGTATCTCCGGCTCTTCGGCGTGGTTTGATCGCGGCTTTGTCACGTATTCGTACGAAGCCAAGGTCGATCTGCTCGGCGTGAAACGCGAATCACTGGTCGATTATGGCGCGGTGTCAGCCGAGACCGCGCACGACATGGTCGAAGGTGCTATTTCCAGCTCGCGCGCGCAAGTGGCAGTGGCAGTGACGGGTATCGCCGGGCCGGAGGGCGGCATGCCCGGGAAGCCGGTCGGTACTGTGTGGTTCGCCTGGAAATTCCCAAAAAAACCAATCATTTCAGAGGTTTGCCATTTCAGCGGCGACCGCGCATCGGTGCGCCGACAGACTGTCGCGCACGCGCTCAAGCAGTTACTGCATAATCTCGCTTGAGTTATTTGGTTTTTTGCGGAAATGCATTAGTCGCAAAAAACTTGTTGCAAACCCCCAAAACTTCCGGTACTGTACGGAAATACAGCCATGTATTTTTGTATAGACCCGCGTCGAACCACTCGTATTTTAGCTTCACGAGAGACGCCTAAATTACCGGAGACCGCCATGAACATGATGAAAGAAGGCTTTATGGACGAAAACAAATCGAAGGCCCTGGCCGCTGCGCTTTCGCAAATCGAAAAGCAGTTCGGCAAAGGCTCGATCATGAAAATGGGCGAGGCCGGCTGTATCCCGGACATCATCGCCGTATCGACTGGCTCGCTTGGGCTCGACATCGCATTGGGCATTGGCGGTCTGCCGCGTGGCCGCGTCGTGGAAATCTACGGGCCAGAGTCATCCGGCAAAACCACGCTCACGCTGCAAGTTATCGCCGAAATGCAAAAGACCGGTGGCACTGCTGCCTTCATCGATGCTGAACACGCGCTCGATCCGCAATACGCGAGCAAGCTCGGCGTCAACATCAATGATCTGTTGATCTCGCAGCCTGATAACGGCGAGCAGGCACTCGAAATCGCTGACATGCTGGTACGCTCAGGTTCTGTCGATATTGTCGTCATCGATTCGGTTGCTGCACTCACACCGCGCGCAGAGATCGAGGGCGAAATGGGCGACCAGTTGCCAGGGCTTCAGGCGCGCCTGATGTCGCAGGCTCTGCGCAAGCTCACCGCCAATATCAAACGCTCCAACACACTGGTGATTTTCATTAACCAGATCCGCATGAAGATCGGTGTCATGTTCGGCAGTCCCGAAACCACCACGGGCGGTAATGCGCTCAAATTTTATGCGTCGGTCCGTATCGATATCCGCCGCATCGGCGCGATCAAGAATGGCGATGAAGTGATCGGTTCCGAAACCCGCGTGAAGGTCGTGAAGAATAAAGTTGCGCCACCGTTCCGCATTGCTGAGTTCGACATTTTGTATGGCGAAGGCATTTCCCGCGAAGGTGAAATTATTGAGCTCGGCGTAATCCACAAGATCGTCGATAAATCCGGTGCGTGGTATGCCTACAAAGGCGAGAAAATTGGTCAGGGCAAGGACAACACCCGCAAGTTCCTGAAAGAGAACCCCGAAATGGCACGAGAAATTGAAGCCAGGATTCGCGCTGCCGTTGGTGTCGGTGCGAATGTTGGTGGCGGCAGTGACAAGAGCGAAGAAGTCGAAGAATAATCGCTGGTTCCACTGCAAACAGTCGATGGTTGGGCCGTTCGGATTCAAGGTATTGAGCGAGAGCGGCCCTTTTTTCGTTTAAATAGATTGGAATTTGTCATGCACGCCAACTTTTTTCTGGAAACATTGAAACAACAAACACGGGTGCCGCATCCGCCGCGTCGGGGTTCGCGCTCAAACCTACAGTCACGCCTGCACTCACGCCCCCAACGCGAACATCCGGTTGCAGTCTGCACACGTTGCGCCGCCTTTTCGTTCTCGGCAAGCGCGATCAGCCAGCCATGCGGTCGTCCACGCGCCGGCATTCCCTGCACCGGTAAATTTGCCAGCACCGCATCAAAAAATGCATGGCAAAAATGTCCAACGTGCGAGGCAACCGGATGGCAGCATCGTATGGTGTGCTCGCATTGTCAAAGTCTGGGCTGGTTATTTTCGCGTCATCACTAGAGATAGACAATTAACGCAAGAATCGCAAAAGGAATAACGCTATGCGCTACGCCGTCGTGATTGAGAAATCAGAAAACCGTTTTTGTGCATACGTGCCGGATTTGCCCGGCTTTATGAAAACTGGCGCATCCATTGATGAGGTTGAAGCCAACATGCACGATGCGATCGTGCATCATCTGGACGCGCTTTGCGAAGATGGCCGGCTTATTCCTGCGCCAACGGCAATTGTTGAATATTGTGAGTTGGCGGCTTAGCCGCCTGCTAGGCGTGGGATCGTGTGGATAATCTTAGCGACGAAGCTACCGAAGTGGCGCTCAAGCCCGAGAACAAGGCGCTCGTTTCGGCGGCGCTCAGGATACTTTCTCGACGCGATTATCCCCGCGCTGAATTCATCAGCAAACTTACATCCACCGAATTCGATAAAGCCGAAGTTGAAGCCGCCGCCGATTGGTGTCATGCGCAAGGTTTCCTGAATGAAACCCGCTTTGCGGAATCCACCTCACGGCGTCTTGGCGCAAAGTATGGCGCGCAACGCGTCGCGCATACGTTAAGGCAAAAAGGCGTTGCCGAGGAGCAAGTTAGCGCGGTGATGTCAACGCTGAAAGATAGCGAGCAGGAACGTGCAAGTGCGTTGTGGACAAGAAAATTTGGAAGAATTGCCGAATCTGCCGATGAAAAGTCAAAGCAGATTCGCTATCTGCAAGCGCGTGGATTCAGTTTTGCAATCATCAAACAAGTGCTTGCGGTGGCCGCTGAAGGCGTCTGATTTTCCGTATTACCGCCAGTGAATTATGCCGGGCTCATCAATACCATCGCAGCCCAATCAGCGAAAATGATTATTCAACGATGACGATTTTGATCCGCTCGTGATTGAAAGCAGCGTATTGCCTGCATTCGGGTCCACGCTCATCCACATCAACGGCGATGCAGCGAGCAAGGCTAAGAAGAAAAGAACCAACGTACGCCGTGTCATGTGATTGCCTGTGGTTGGATTGCAAGAGAATATGCCCATAATTTAGCACGCAAATGTCGTCGCAGGAAGTTGGCGACAAGGGCGCGCTTTTACAGCTGCGGCGTATAATCTTCCTTCAATTTCGCACGATAGAGATCGCTATGGCAAAGGTATCCCTGCTCCCAGTCAACCAATCGAGCATTCATCAGGATGGTGACCGTAACCCCGGTACCAAATTCGATCTCGGTCCGGTCAAAGACGTTCGCGTCAATCGCAGTGCCGTGGAGCGCCGCGCGGGCACCATGTCCACACGCCGTACCGTCAAAAAAGAACATCAGGCCGCGTGGCTGATCCACGCCGTCAAGACGATCGATCTCACCACGCTCAGCGGAGACGACACCGTTGGCACCGTGAAGCGCCTCTGCGCCAAAGCCCGCCAACCGATTCGCGATGAACTGCTTCGTGACGTTGGCTATCCCGACAAACTCGCCACCGGTGCTGTCTGTGTTTATCACCATTTCGTCGCAACAGCCGTTGAAGCGCTGCAAGGCTCGGGCATTCCGGTCGCGGCGGTTTCCACCGGTTTCCCCGCAGGTCTTAATCCATTCCCGCAGAAGATCGCAGAAATTGAAGCCAGTGTGAAAGACGGCGCAGCTGAGATCGATATTGTTATCTCCCGCGAACACGTGCTCAACGGCGACTGGCGCGCTTTGTACGATGAAGTCAAAGCCTTCCGCGGCGCCTGCGGCCCCGCGCACATGAAAGCGATCATCGCCACCGGCGAATTGGGTACGCTGAAAAACATCATGCGCGCCAGCATCGTTTGCATGCAGGCCGGTTCCGACTTCATCAAAACCTCCACCGGCAAAGAGCCCACCAACGCCACCATTGCTGGTTCACTCGTGATGGTTCGTGCGGTGCGCCAATACCATGAGCAGACGGGTGTCAAAGTTGGCTTCAAACCAGCGGGCGGAATCCGCACAGCCAAGCAGGCGCTGGATTGGTTGATTTTGATGAAAGAAGAGCTTGGGGATGAGTGGATGCAGCCGCACCTTTTCCGCTTGGGTGCTTCCGCGCTTGTGAACGATATTGAGCGGCAGTTGGAGCATTTTGCGTATGGGCGGTATGCGTCGATGCAGTATCAGCCGCTTGGATAACCAGATATTGCGTGAAAATTTTGACCTGAAAGACGACGAGGGACGTGTTTTTGCGTTTGAGGTATCCAATACGTTTCTCACGCGCGCGGAAGCTTATCGAGTACTACTAAGTGTCGCCGGCGCAGTTCCTGTGCGACCACCGAAGAGGTGGCAGTTGTTTGCTGACGATGAGTTTTGTGAAGTGGTTATTGATGGAGTGCGATTCGTCGCATGGGAACCGTTCGGCGACAATAGCCGTTTTTGGATCGGCTCTGAACCCCCTGCGTGGAATGCCTCCGTTGAAAAAGTTAGAAGCGCGTTCGAGCTGTATCGGCCGTCATGGGGCTATCTCCAATGGTTACCGCTTGGACTAGCGTCCAGTTTTATGATCTGGACAGTTTTTCAGAGATTTTGTGACAAATGACTTCAAATCAGAAATGCTAGCGGGGCTATATCGGCGTAGGCGTTTGGCCCCGAAGATCGCTGCCCTATCAATAAGAACGTAGTTCGAAAACGAACCAGTACAAAGAGAACTGAATATATGAAAGTCGCAGAACTTACCAAAACCCTCGCCTACGGCGCAGCCCCCGAAGCCGCCAAACCGGCGCTCGACTGGATCGCTGAGCACAACGCCAAATTCCAGCTTTTCATCAACAACGAGTGGAAGAATCCTTCGGGTAAGGAGTGGTTCGATTCCACCAATCCGGCAACCGGCAAAAAGCTGGCGAGCATTGCACAAGCGACAACATCAGACGTAAATGCCGCCGTCAAAGCCGCGCGCAAAGCCTATCCATCGTGGAGCGCAACACCCGGCCATATTCGCGCCCGCTACCTTTACGCCATCGCCCGCCAGATCCAGAAACACTCGCGCCTGTTTGCCGTGCTGGAAACCATGGACAACGGCAAGCCGATACGCGAGACGCGTGATATCGATATTCCGCTGGTCGCCCGCCATTTTTATTACCATGCTGGCTGGGCACAATTGATGGACAGGGAGCTGCCCGATCATCAATCGCTCGGCGTTATTGCGCAAATCATTCCGTGGAATTTTCCGTTGCTGATGCTCTCGTGGAAAATCGCGCCGGCGATCGCGATGGGCAATACGGTTGTCTTGAAGCCTGCCGAATTCACGTCCCTCACCGCACTCCTGTTCGCCGAAATTTGTGCCAGCGTCGCTCTGCCGCCGGGCGTGGTCAACATCATTACCGGCGACGGTCGCACCGGTGGCGCGATGGTCGATCATCCGGACGTGGACAAGATCGCATTCACCGGCTCCACCGATGTCGGCCGTATCATCCGCAAAGCCACCGCAGGTACGCACAAAAAACTCTCGCTGGAACTTGGCGGCAAATCGCCTTTCATGGTGTTTGACGACGCCGATCTCGATAGCGCTGTTGAAGGCGTGGTCGATGCGATCTGGTTCAATCAGGGGCAGGTCTGTTGCGCGGGTTCGCGCTTGCTGGTGCAGGAAGGTGTCGCGGACAAGATGGTGAAGAAACTCCGTGCGCGCATGGAAAAACTTCGCGTTGGCGATCCGCTCGATAAAGCTGTCGATATCGGTGCCATCGTCGCACCCGTGCAGTTAAAACAAATTCAATCATTGGTGAAGCAGGGCGCGGACGAGGGTGCGACGATGTGGCAGCCGAGCTGGGCCGCAGAATGCTTGAAGCGCGACGGCTGTTTTTATCCACCGACGCTGTTTACCAACGTTGCTCCCGCATCAACTATTGCGCAGGTCGAAATCTTCGGCCCCGTTCTCGCGACGATGACTTTCCGCACGCCGGAAGAAGCCGTGAAGCTCGCCAACAACACGCGCTACGGCCTCGCGGCTAGCATCTGGAGTGAAGACATCAATCTCGCACTCGATCTTGCTACGCAAGTGAAAGCCGGCACGGTATGGATCAACAGCACCAATCAGTTCGACGCTGCCAGTGGTTTCGGCGGCTATCGTGAATCCGGTTTTGGTCGCGAAGGTGGCCGTGAAGGACTGTACGAGTACGTCAAGCGTAAACCAGCGAAAGAAGTTAAAACACAAGCACTGGCGCGCACTGCGGGCAAGAAAGCCGCTGGAAGCCTCACCAGTGCTGGCGTTTCATTATCACTTGTTCCCGCCATCGACCGCACGGCAAAAATGTATATCGCAGGCAAACAAGCGCGCCCTGATGGTGGACTTTCGATCAATATTTTCGGCCCTGATGTGGGCAAATCGAAAAATCTGATCGGCGAAGTCGGCGCCGGTAACCGCAAAGATATTCGCAACGCCGTCGAAGCCGCCCGCGCTGCCGCCAACGGCTGGGCCAAAGCCACCGCGCACAATCGCGCGCAAGTGATCTACTTCCTCGCAGAAAATCTCGCCGCCCGCGCTGACGAATTCGCGCGTCGCATCACCCAACAAACGGGCGCATCCGCAAACGCGGCCCACGCTGAAGTCGATGCTGCAATCGAACAACTGTTCACTGCCGCTGCCTGGGCCGACAAATACGATGGTCGCATTCACGGTGTGCCGCAGCGCAACGTCACACTCGCCGTGCCGGAGCCAATGGGCGTGCTCGCCATCCTCATGCCCGACGACAACGCCTTGCTCGCACTCGCCGCGCTCGCCGCACCCGCGCTCGCGATGGGCAACGCGCTCGTAATCGTGCCGTCACCCAAACACCCGCTCACCGCGACCGATCTTTATCAGGTGCTGGAAACATCCGACGTACCGCATGGCACCATCAACATCGTTACCGGCCATCGCGACGAACTCGCAAAAACACTGAGTGAGCACGATGACATCGACGCCATCTGGTATGCAGGTCCGTCAGCAGGCCAAGCCGCCGTGCAAAAGGCGAGCGCCGCCAACATGAAACGTACTTTCGTGATGAGTGCGACCGGCGCGCTGCCGAATATCGACGACGTGTTGCGCGAAGCCACGCAGGTGAAAAATATCTGGGTGCCGTACGGCGCATAGCAAGGCTGAACATTGCTGCGTTGCCAGGCATTGTTAATTTTCCCAACCAAATTCATGGTCTAAAAAATGGCGAACAGCGAAGACGATCCCATCCGGTGGCGCCAGCACGGCGTGCGCGTTATCCCCGCCGATTCGCTCGATAGCAATACCGCGCAAACGCCGGGCATGTCGCGCGCGGCAGCGATCAATTTTGCGCGCGTCGGTGCCGAAAAAATTTGGGCCGGCACCGTGACCATCCATCCGAACGCCAAGACCGGCGCGCATCATCATGGCCCGGTGGAGAGCGTGATCTACGTCGTGAAAGGCCGCGCGCGCATGCGCTGGGGAGAACGGCTGGAATTCGTTGCCGAAGCCGGGCCGGGTGATTTCATCTACGTGCCGCCGTATGTGCCGCACCAGGAAATCAATGCCAACGAAAACGAAGCGCTAGAGTGCGTGTTGCTGCGCAGTGGGCAGGAACCGGTGGTCGTCAATCTCGATATCCCGGTCGTGGAAAACCCCGAAGCGGTTTATTGGGTGGACAACATTCACCCACATCCGTGAATCGTTAACAATGCCAGCCTCGTCACACCTGACGCGTTATCAGGCAGCAGGAATGCGCAGCATTTGCCCCGGATAAATCTTGTCCGGATCCGACAGCATCGGTTTGTTCGCCTCGAAAATTTTCATGTATGCATTCGCGTCCCCGTACTCTTCCTTGGCGATCTTGGAAAGCGTATCGCCCGACTTCACGGCGCGGAATTTCGACGCGGGCCCCGATGCTGCCGCGACCGTCATAAGATCATCGACCTTGGCAACGCCGCTCACATTACCGCAACTAAGCACGATCTTTTCTCTCGTCGCCTGATCCACCGCGACCCCGCTTACCGTTGCCGTCTCGGTGTCCGCGTCGTACTTCACGGATAGCCCGGCGGCTGTGAGATTTTGCGAGGCGATGTATTTTTCGATCGCGTCGCCTGCCGTGGCGTTTAGGGCCGCGAGATCAGGCTGAGTGGGAGCTGATGCGGTGCTCGTTGGGGCGCGTTTGAACAATTTCTCGCCTGCTTCCTTGATAAAACTAATGAGACTCATGACGTTCCCTTTTTGGGTTGAGCGCGCGCTGCGACTAATCGCGCAGGTTTGATGAACTCTGAACTGAATTGACTCAGGACGGCTGCGAAATTTCTGCCAAGGCTTCACCGGCGACGGCGACATCTGAAACCTCGACGGCAAAATCACCCAATGCCACGATACCGACGAGTCGTTTTTCGGTATTCACGATGGGCAGACGCCGAATCTGGTGCTCACTCATGCGCGCCGCAGCTTCGGCAACGGAGTCATCCTCATAGGCCCAAATGACGCCGTCTGACATGACATCCCGTACTTTGGTGCTGCCATCCTTGCCCTCCGCAACGGCACGAATCACGATGTCGCGATCCGAGATCGCGCCGATCATGCGGTCATCTTCGCCAACTGGCAACATGCCAAAGTCGCCGTT
>JANOQY010000066.1:0-3332 GCA_031414995.1 Betaproteobacteria bacterium | reverse complement strand
GTCGGTTTTACGTTCGGCGAGCGCAGCCGCGTCTGGAACACGTTTGACGCACACCGCCTGCTACATTGGGTTGGCCTGCAAGATGTTGCCAAACAGCGCGCGCTCAAACACGCCCTGCTCCGCGCTTACCACGGTGAGGGTCGCAATCCTTCGTCGAAAGATGTGCTGATTGCATTGGCAGAAGAAGTCGGGCTCGACGCCGCTGTAGCGCGGAGCATTCTGGAATCGGATACCTACACGCACGAAGTCCGTGAGGCAGAACAGTTCTGGATCAGGAACGGCATTAACTCCGTGCCGGCCGTCATCATCAACGACCAACACTTGATTTCCGGCGGCCAGCCACCCGAAGTGTTCGAGCAGGCGCTGCGGCAGATCGCGACAGAAACGCAGCAAACGGCAACGTCGTAAACGCAAACCCGAGGAGAACATGGCGTTCGCAATCAAGGCAGAGGTTAGCGATCCACGTGCCAAGACGTTTACGTTCACCGCGCAAAAGACAATGTATGGCGGCAAGCAAATTGCCGAAGGTGATGCGGTGTTCGTGTTCGCAAGCGAGGATGAAAATGCAGAAGGTGGCAAGGGCCTGATCGCGCACGGCGTAGTCACTTCCGCCGAAGCGATAGCGAAGAAGCCTGGCATCGAACGGCAAACACCGCGTGTGAGTGTCACCATCAAACGCACCGCATTCGCGAAGCGACAACTGGGGCGGAGTGAGCTCAAACATTTCACCGACTGGAATGACGGCCAACCCGAAACCGAGCTCAATTTCAAATTCTATCGGCAGGCCACGAACAAGATCGTCGGCATCTCGGATGAGGCAGCGGCGTTTCTTGGGGAATTTTTCTAGTTTGCAGGTCGGGCTAGCCCCAATCTGGACGCTACACCTTGTATTCCTTCAACTCTTGCCGAATCACATGGTGAATGGTCTTCAATCGCTTTGGCTTGGATTGAATTCTTCAGCGGTTCGTTGATCAGCGTTTACTAGTCGCGCTCACCGCAACAGCTTGTAGGTTGGGCAAGTCTCACCTGCCCAACATTAAACTCCGGCTCAGCATCGACTTTGGGCAGATGGAGCTTGCCCAACCTACGTGTCCGAAGATAGGTTTCAGCCCTGCCGCGCCTTCTCTATCGCAGCGACGTCGATCTTTTTCATTTTCATCATGGCATCGAACACGCGCTTGGCAGCGACGCGATCGGGGTCGGCCATCGCATCGATCAGGGCGCGTGGGGTGATCTGCCATGACAATCCCCACTTGTCCTTGCACCAGCCGCACACACTTTCCTGGCCACCATTGCCAATAATCGCGCCCCACAAACGATCAGTTTCGGCTTGATCGTCGGTCGCGATTTGAAAAGAAAAGGCCTCGCTATGCTTGAACTGTGAGCCGCCATTGAGCCCGATGCAGGGAATGCCGGCGACGGTGAACTCCACGGTCAGGACATCGCCCTCCTTTCCAGCGGGATAGTCACCCGGTGCATAGTGGGTGGCACCGACGTTGCTGTCGGGGAATGTTTTGGCATAGAAGTTTGCGGCTTCAACGGCACCGCCCTCGTACCATATACATATTGTGTTTTTGCTGGTCATTTCTTATCTCCGGAAAAGTTAAGCATCTGGCATCCGCCACCGTCCAAACAACTCCAATCAAACTTAGGCGCGTGAGGAATTAATCACGATACCAGTCAACCCGACGACGACTTCGGCAGCAGCGCGGGGTCATCGCCTGTTTGCGCTGCGTTTAGCTGGTCCACCGCCCGCGCCAGCTGCGCGGAAAACATGAAGACCAGCGAGGAAAAATACAGCCACATCAGCAGCACCGCGAGCGAGCCGGCCGCGCCGAAAGCATCTGCAGTACCCGCCTTCGCCAAATAGAGGCCAAACAGATGCTTGCCAATATTGAACAAGATTGCGCCCATCAATGATCCCCGCGATATGGCGCGGCGGCTGAGGCGCACATCTGGCAGAACCCGCAGCAGCCAGGCAAACAGGAAGGCCAGGAACACGGTAGAAAAGACCTGCGTCACCGTCCAGACCACAATTTTTGGGCCGGTGTCGTCGGGCCACAGCCAGTCCATCGCTGCGCTTAACGCGGTGTCTGCCATCAGAAACGAAATGAAGAGAAACCCAACCCCGACGGTGGCCGCGGCGGCCAACAGTCTGATCTGCAGCGGCGCGTACCAGCGGCCCGGTTGTTCAGACTTGTCTTGCAGCGGAACTTCCGGTGCCAGCGCCTCGTTGAGGCTTTCCTTGAGTTGCGCGAAGATGGCCGAAGCGCCAACGAGGATGGCCGACACCGCGATTGCTGTCTTGATCCAGTTGCCGTCTGCACGCCAAGCGTTTTTTACCATTTCCTGCACGGCCAGCGCGGTCTCTGCGCCCATCACTCCGCCCAATTGCGCGAATAGTTGGCCAGCTGCCGCGTCGCGGCCAAAAAACGCACCGGCCAGTGCGAGCAGAATAACGAGTGTTGGTGCGAGTGCAAACGCAGCATAGAACGCCACCGCGGCCGAAGCAGACAGGCAGCGACGATCAATGAATTGTGTTGCCGCCTGCTTAAATACCGCCAGCGACGCGGCTAAGCTGAATGAGGTGCGTGGCGGCGTTGCGGAGGCAATCACGGTTGGGGATATCGCGGTACTCATTCGGCTTGGCGTAAAGATGCCGCAAGTATTTGCCTGATGTGCGATGAAGTTTGTAAGCGCAACGCCTAACGATATGTCGGCGCGGTGCTGTTTCGCGCGGCTATTGTAAAAACGCAAAGCGCCATTTGACGCGCATCGTGGCGGCGAGATGGTGTGGAAGGCGCGCCTTTGCTGGATCAGGTCGAAATACAAGTGGTCCGCAGCCGTGGCGGTACTTCAAGGAAAAAACGCTGTCATTTCGAGCGAAGAGAGAAATGACATGGATGGAAAGTTTCGCTGGTGTCAACATCGCGGTCCGACATTCAATAACATCGGGCTGTCGTCTTAAAGTACGTAAGCGCTGTTCACTTCTTCAGCTTCTGATACGCGAATACCGCCGCAAACAGGATCGCCTGCCCGACTACCACGCCGACTGCGCCTTGTCCTATTGTCAGCATGACGATTACGGATACCGCGACCGACGCGAGCACGTAAACGACCGTTGGCGCTTTCTGCGTATTGGCGTAATGGTAAAAAAGCGCCGCTGCCGCCATAGCTACCCAGAGTTCCAGATTCAAATTCATTGATTGCCGCCTTTAAAATATTGTCTGCGTATTTGGGACTTTGGTATGCATTGGTAGCGCAGGATTTCACATGCAAACTCACACACTGGTGCGGCATAGCGGACGAAAGTGTCTGGGGAGGCTCGCGGA
>JANOQY010000065.1:0-1995 GCA_031414995.1 Betaproteobacteria bacterium | reverse complement strand
GAGTTCGCCAAACTCGGCATTCGCGTCATGACCATCGCGCCGGGTATTTTTGATACGCCGATGTTGCAGGGGATGTCGGATGAAATTCGCGCCTCGCTGGGTGCGCAGATTCCGTTTCCCTCGCGCTTGGGAAGGCCGGATGAATATGCGGCGCTGGTGAAGCACATCATTGAAAACGAGGTGCTGAATGGAGAAGTGATTCGGCTGGATGGGGCGATACGGATGGGGGCGAAGTAGGAATTAGATAACGATCAGGATCGGTGCAAACATCAATGAAGGTTATCGCTGCGCTCAGCATTTTTGGTTTAGTCGCCTCTATTGTCGGGGGCGCAATTGCCTATGACTCTTGGTTCCGCGTTGGTGCGCTCATCTTTTCCACAGGACTCCTCGTTTTGTATTTGATGAATATTTGGAAGGCTCCATCAGAATTTGTCGAATCTACAATGGCCGATGGACCGATAGAGAATGAAGCACAGTCAAGTATTCGACAAGCAGAAACCGAACCCCAATCAAAGAATGGCGGCAAAAATCCTGCATTAGCCGAATCGAAGCAAGCGTAGTGTGCACAAGTGAACGTTGATGGTGGGCACGCTACGCTTTGCCCACCCTACCGCCATAGACGAACTTTCCCTCGGCATCTTCTCCGGCCCCGCTTTCGCGCGATAATGTCGCATCCCCGCGGTCCAATCAGCAGCGAAGACTGCCCACCGCCACCTGCAATCGGAGAGAGACATGATTTTTGACACCCACATCAGCGACGACACCGACGCCCTGCGCGACTCGGTCAAACGCCTGTGCGATGACGAACTGGCACCGCGCGCCGCCGCCATCGACCACGACAACGCCTTTCCCATGGACATGTGGAAAAAGCTTGGCGACCTGGGATTGCTGGGCATTTCCGTGCCTGAGGAATACGGCGGCACGGGACTGGGCTACTTGGCGCACACGGTGGCGATGGAAGAAGTCTCGCGTGCATCCGCTTCTGTGGGACTCGCCTACGGTGCACATTCAAACTTGTGCGTGAACAATATGTATCTCAACGGTTCCGAAGCGCAGCGCAAGAAATACCTGCCCAAGCTTTGCTCGGGCGAACACGTCGGTGCGTTGGCGATGTCCGAACCCGGTGCGGGCTCGGATGTGGTGGGCTCGATGGCTTGCCGCGCAGAAAAGAAGGGCGACCGCTTTATTGCCAATGGCAACAAGATGTGGATCACCAACGGCCCGCACGCCGATACTCTGATCGTCTATATGCGCACTGCGCCCAAGGATCAGGGCTCACGCGCGATGACGGCGTTCATTATTGAAAAAGGCTTCAAGGGATTTCGTACCGCGCAAAAGCTCGACAAGCTGGGCATGCGTGGTTCGGATACTTGTGAGCTGGTATTTGAAGACTGCGAAATCCCGGAGGAAAACGTGCTCGGCGAATTCAACGCCGGCTCGCGCGTGCTGATGCGTGGACTCGACACGGAACGCACTGTCCTTTCCGGTGGACCAATCGGGATCATGCAATCGGCAATGGATATCGTGTTGCCCTATTTGCATGAGCGTCAGCAGTTCAACCAGCCAATCGGCACGTTCGGCCTCATGCAGGGCAAGGTGGCGGATATGTACGTCGCGCTGCAAAGTTCACGCGCATTTAGTTACCGCGTGGCGACGATGCTCGATGAAGGTCGCGGTCGCGCGGCGCGCAAGGATGCGGCGGCGTGCATTCTGTATGCGTCAGAATGCGCGGTGAAGGTCGCGCTGGAAGCGATACAAACGCTCGGTGGTAATGGCTACATCAACGAGTATCCAACCGGGCGATTGCTGCGCGATGCGAAGCTTTACGATATCGGCGCGGGGACCAACGAGATACGCCGGATGCTGATTGGGCGTGAACTATTTGGTGAGAGCGCGTGATTGCAGCGCATCTGGAATGCGCATAGAATATGTGCATCAAACACAGGGGACTAACATGGCCAAGCCCGCAAAAATAAACGTATCCGCACCTCTGAC
>JANOQY010000064.1:0-1565 GCA_031414995.1 Betaproteobacteria bacterium | reverse complement strand
GGTTTCGAGCGCGGCAATCATGCTGACGTTCGGCGCAAAGAAAGGGTTCTGATGAACTGCATCCCAGGTTTCAAAAGCGATTTTGTTTTCACCCAGCTGAGATAGATAACCGCGTATCAGCACGCCGAATTTTTCATGCAGCCACTTTCTGGCCACGGCACCCGCCGCCACGGTCGGCGCTGTCAAACGCGCGGATGAGCGCCCACCGCCACGATGATCACGAATACCGTATTTCTGAAAATAGGTGTAATCGGCGTGGCCGGGACGGAAACTCTCAGCAATATTGCCGTAATCCTTGCTGCGCTGATCCTCATTGCGGATCAACAGCGCAATCGGCGCCCCCGTGGTATTGCCTTCAAACACGCCTGACAACAATTCAACGCGATCTTCTTCGCGCCGCTGCGTGACGTGCCGCGACGTACCGGGCTTTCTGCGGTCAAGATCGGGCTGAATGTCATCGACCGACAAGGCCATCCCCGGCGGGCAACCATCGATCACGCAGCCGATGGCCGGGCCGTGGGATTCGCCAAAATTGGTGACGGTGAAAAGCTTGCCTAAAGTGCTTCCGGACATGGTCGTTTAGTGAAAATTTGTTGCTTCGAGTGTAGCACGCAGGCCTACTCCTTTTGGCTCTGTCGAGTTATAGTAAAGCCGCTTCATCGAAGCACATAAAGTGCGATCTCTATCAACCTTCGTCAAAACGGAGCAACGACCATGAGCAAAAGCAAAGATACGAAAAAATCGGTGAAAAAAGAGCCCACCAAAACGCCAAAAGAAAAGAAGGAAGCAAAGAAAGTAAAGAAGGAAGAACGCAAGCGCCAGTAATCTGGCGGGTTTAGTTTGCAGCGCTAACCTTCGGCGTCTAACTTTTTAGCGCAGCGATCCGCATCGCTTGTTCAATTCCGTTGCGCGGTCTCATCGGGCGGACAGAAATGCGCAACGGAAGAAAACAATGATCACAGTTCACCATTTGAACAATTCGCGTTCGCAGCGCATTCTCTGGCTCATGGAAGAACTCGGGCTCGACTATGAAATCGAGCGTTACGAGCGTGACAAGTCGACCATGCGCGCACCCGCTTCGCTTCGCGCCATACATCCGCTGGGCAAATCGCCGGTGGTCACCGACGGCGCGCAGACCGTCGCCGAATCTGGCGCGATTATCGAGTATCTGGTGGAGCGCTACGGCAAAGGGCGGCTGATACCTGCTGTTGGCACGCCGGAAAAATTGCGCTACACCTACTGGCTGCATTTTGCCGAAGGCACTGCGATGTCGCCGCTGCTGATGAAGCTGGTGTTTAACCGCGTTGAAAGCGGTCCGATGCCTTTTTTCGTGCGGCCCATCGCTAAAAAAATATCGGCCGCCGTAAAAGGTTCGTTTATCGAACCTGAAATCAAGCAGCAACTGAACTACATGGAAGCCGAAATCGCCAAAACCGGCTGGTTCGCAGGCAACAAATTCAGCGCGGCAGATATCCAGATGAGTTTTCCACTGGAAGCCGCTGCGTCGCGTGGCGGATTGGATGCAAGCTATCCCAAGTTGACCGATTTTTTGCGCCGCATACACG
>JANOQY010000063.1:0-2824 GCA_031414995.1 Betaproteobacteria bacterium | reverse complement strand
TACGCGCCCGTTTCAATTGGTGACTGGCCGCAAATGGGAAGGCTCGGCCTTCGGTGGCGCACGCGGGCGTACCGACGTGCCAAAGATTGTCGATTGGTATATGGAAGGCAAACTCAATATCGATGATCTGATCACGCACCGTTTGCCGCTGGAAAAAATCAATGATGGTTTTGCATTGATGAAAAGCGGTGAATCGATTCGTTCGGTGGTGATTTACTGATGCTGGAAGTTGTTAGCGAGCATGCCTGCTTTGGCGGCGTGCAGGGTTTCTATTCGCACCAATCAGCAACCATTGGTCTGCCAATGCGGTTTTCGGTCTATCAGCCGCCACAGGCCGAGCGTGGCCCGGTGCCTGTGCTGTTTTTTCTGGCTGGCCTGACTTGCACCGAAGAAACGTTCATGATCAAAGCGGGTGCGCAGCGCCTTGCCGCTGAATACGGCCTGATGTTGGTGGCGACCGATACCAGCCCGCGCAATACGGGAATTGCCGATGCCACCAAGGATTGGGATTTCGGCGAAGGCGCCGGCTTTTATCTCGATGCTTTGATGCCGCCGTGGAATAAAAATTTCCGGATGGAGACCTGGATCGTTGAGGAGTTGCGTGAACTGATTCTGAATGAGTTTCCAGTACGCGCCGACCGCATCGGCATCTTCGGTCACTCGATGGGTGGTCACGGCGCGTTGACGCTGGCACTACGGCATCCGGACGTTTACCGCTCGGTGTCGGCGTTCGCGCCCATCAGTGCGCCGATGCAATGTGCGTGGGGCGAAAATGCATTCGGCAAATATCTGGGTGCGGATCGGCATGGCTGGATGGAGCACGACGCGAGCGAACTAATGTGCAAACTTCGCGCGCCATTTCCGAATGGTATCCTGATCGATCAGGGCTTGAGCGACAAATTTTTCGCGCAACAGCAATTAAGGCCTGAATTGTTCGAAGCCGCTTGCGCTGAAGCTGGCCAGCCGCTCACGATGCGCCGCCAGCCGGGCTACGACCACGGCTACTACTTTATTTCCACGTTTATGGCTGATCACCTTGCGTTTCATCGCGCAAATTTAAGTGATTGAACGCGGCGTGCTTTTTTAGAAATAAAATACGTAGAACGCCATTTGACGGGGTTTTTCAGGCATAAATAGCCTGAAAGCCTCGCCAGTACTAGAGTTTTTGTATTTTTACGGACGGTGACTAACTCAACAGTTCGTAGACGCCGCCGCGTTTCAACGCGCGCTGATACGCTGGCCGCGCGTGAATACGCTTGAGAAAATCCATCAGCTTCGGTTGTTTCGCATCCAATCCACCGCGTGAGGCGGCGGCCTCAAGAGGAAAGCTCATTTGGATATCTGCGGCAGTGAACTCGTTGCCCGCGAACCAGCCGGTTTTGGCGATTTCGGCTTCCATGTAGTTCAGTTGCTGCTTGATTTCAGGTTCGATAAACGAACCCTTTACGGCGGCCGATATTTTTTTAGCGATCGGCCGCACGAAAAAAGGCATCGGCCCGCTTTCAACACGGTTAAACACCAGCTTCATCAGCAGCGGCGACATCGCAGTGCCTTCGGCGAAATGCAGCCAATAGGTGTAGCGCAATTTTTCCGGCGTCCCTGCAGCGGGTATCAGCCGCCCTTTGCCGTAGCGCTCTACTAGGTACTCAATAATCGCGCCAGATTCGGCAACAGTCAGCGCGCCGTCGGTGACCACCGGCGATTTGCCCAACGGATGAATTGCGCGAAGCGAAGCGGGCGCGCGCATGGTCGTCTTGTCGCGCTCGTACCGCTCGATTTCATACTCGAGCCCGAGTTCCTCCATGAGCCAGAGAATGCGCTGCGAACGCGAATTGTTCAAATGGTGAACTGTGATCATTATTTTCTTCCGTTGCGCATCTATGTCCGCCCGACGAAGCCGCGCAACGGAATTGAACAAGCGATGCGGATCGCTGCGCGCTAAATGGTTAAACGCTGAAGGCTAGCGCCGCAAAATTTAACCCGTCAGATTACTGGCGCTTGCGTTCTTCCTTCTTTACTTTCTTTGCTTCCTTCTTTTCTTTTGGCGTTTTGGTGGGCTCTTTTTTCACCGATTTTTTCGTGTCTTTGCTTTTGCTCATGGTCGTTGCTCCGTTTTGACGAAGGTTGATAGAGATCGCACGTTAGGTGCTGCGTACGTGCTTCGATGAAGCGGCTTTACTATAACTCGACAGAGCAAAAAGGAGTAGGGCTGCGTGCTACACTCAAAGCAACAAATTTTCACTAAATGACCATGTCCGGAAGCACTTTAGGCAAGCTTTTCACCGTCACCAATTTTGGCGAATCCCACGGCCCGGCCATCGGCTGCGTGATCGATGGTTGTCCGCCGGGAATGGCCTTGTCGGTCGATGATATTCAGCCCGATCTTGACCGCAGAAAGCCTGGTACATCGCGGCACGTGACGCAGCGGCGCGAAGAAGATCGCGTTGAATTATTGTCGGGTGTATTTGAAGGCAAAACCACTGGCGCGCCGATCGCGCTGTTGATCCGTAATGAAGATCAGCGAAGCAAGGATTACGGCAACATTGCCGAGAGTTTCCGTCCCGGCCACGCCGATTACACCTATTTTCAGAAATACGGTATTCGTGATCATCGTGGCGGTGGGCGCTCATCCGCGCGTTTGACAGCGCCGACCGTGGCGGCGGGTGCCGTGGCCAGAAAGTGCCTGCATGAAAAATTCGGCGTGCTGATACGCGGTTATCTATCTCAGCTGGGTGAAAACAAAATCGCTTTTGAAACCTGGGATGCAGTTCATCAGAACCCTTTCTTTGCGCCGAACGTCAGCATGATTGCCGCGCTCGAAACC
>JANOQY010000062.1:0-4093 GCA_031414995.1 Betaproteobacteria bacterium | reverse complement strand
CAGAGCATTTCTTAAACAGCTTGGCATCGAAAGGCCGCTACTCGAAGTATCCATTGTTGAATTGAACAGTCAGACTCCAGACAACTCGATAAGCAGCATGATCGCACCACTCATTGCCGGCCACGACGTTGGCTTGGTGTCGGAAGCGGGTGCCCCCGGGGTCGCAGACCCTGGCGCTCTCGTCGTTGCCATGGCGCATCAACACGGTATTACCGTGGCCCCGCTGGTCGGCCCTTCGTCGATTCTGCTCGGTATCATGGCGTCCGGCTTGAACGGTCAGACGTTTGCATTTCATGGCTATTTACCGCAAGAAAAAGCCGAACGGATCAAGTCCATTTCAACGCTGGAAAAAGAGTCGCGGCAGCGCAACATGACGCAATTATTTATTGAAACGCCCTACCGCAATCAGGCGCTGTACGCTGATTTGCTTTCGACGCTTGGGGCATCCACCCGACTCTGCGTGGCCAGTGATCTTACCGGGCATCGCGAATACGTGCGGACGATGCGTATCGTTGAATGGAAGAAAAACACGCTCGCGATGGAAAAATTGCCGACACTATTCCTATTCTTGGCAGAGTCTGCGTAGCGGTATCGAGAATGCACCTCTTCGATGCCCTTTACGCGCCGTCGTCGAGGGCGAGAGTCAGGCCGAAGACGCCGCGCGTAATTGGTCAAACACTGAAGCCCGCGCAAGCAGTGGTGCCAAGTCGCTGGCGGACATCGGCACGCTGAAGTAAAAGCCTTGACCTACACTGCAGCCTTTTGCGCGTAGTACAGCAAGCTGCCCTGCCGTCTCAATTCCTTCGGCGATGATATCCAGATCAAGACTCTTGGCCATGCTGATGATGGCCACCACAATTGCGGTGTCGTTCGGGTCAATGGTGATGTCGCGCACAAAACTCTGATCAATTTTCAACTTGCTGATGGGCAATCGCTTGAGGTACGAGAGGCTTGAATATCCAGTGCCGAAATCATCAACTGCCAGTTGAATGCCCATGCTGGCAATTTCATTGAGTCTCGACACGCTGCCCTCGCCCTGCCGCATCACCTGACTCTCGGTTATTTCCAGTTCGAGCAGCGTGGGATCGAGTTTCGTTTCATCGAGAATGTTTGCCAATATCTCCACGAAGCGTTTGTCCGCCAGTTGGCGCGCAGATAAATTCACCGCAATACGTCGTCTAGGCATGCCGGCATCCAGCCACTTCTTTGCTTGAAGACATGCCTCTCGAAGAACCCATTGGCCGATCTCGTTGATCAAGCCGGTTTCCTCCGCGAGCGGGATAAATTCGCTTGGCATGATGGTGCCGCTCTGCTCAGAAACCCAACGCACAAGCGCTTCCAACGCAACGATTTCGCCGGAAATCAAATCAATTTGCGGTTGATAAACCAACGAAAAATCGCCATTCTTCACGGCTGCACGCAGGTTGGATTCCATCGCCGCGCGGCGCTTCACGGCGATGTTCATCTGCGGTGTGAAGAACTGATAAGTATTTTTACCCAGACCTTTGCTGTGGAACATCGCAGTATCGGCATTCTTCAGCAAGGTCGGCGCGTCGTGCCCGTCATCAGGATATAACGCGATACCGATTGAGCCGGATACATGTTGATTGGTGCCGCCAAGAGTAAATGCAGCTCTGAGCGCATCAAGTATTTTTTGCGCGACGCGGGTCGCGCCCTGATGTCCTTCAAGCCGATCAAGCAATACGATGAATTCATCTCCACCTTGGCGCGCAATGGTGTCATGGATACGCACCGAAGCGTTCAGGCGTTTCGCGACCTGCCGCAGCAATTCATCACCCACATCATGGCCAAGCGTGTCATTGATATTCTTAAAATTATCAATGTCTATATACATCACCGCAAATCGTTTTGTGGATCGCACAGCACGACCAATCGCCTGCGATATCCGATCCTGCATCAACGATCTATTGGGAAGCTCTGTCAGCGCATCGTGATACGCCAGATGCTGGATGCGCTGCTGTATCGCTTTACGATCAGTAATATCCCTAGTGTTGACGATGATGCCACGCACCCCTGGAACATTCAGGCAATTTTTGCCGATGGATTCCAGTGTGCGCCATGCACCAGCTTTATTCATGACACGAAACTCGATCGGCCTCGTCATTTCACCTTTGGCGATCAACTCACGGAACATGCCCTGCATCGGCTCAACGTCATCCCTGTGAACGAGATTAAATTGACTCATCCCGATCATGTCGCGCGGGTCATGCCCGAGAAGATGTGTGACCGAAGGGCTTTGATAAGTAATCAATCCATTTGCATCGAGCACCGTCACAATATCCATTGCGCTCTCGGTCAACGCTTTGAAACGACCTTCTGAAACCTCAAGTGCCTGAGTCACTTGTTTGAAATCAGTGAAATCTGTTAGCACACCAATAATGCCGGCCGGACTGCCGTCGGCGTTGGAGAAGCGGCTGATGTGCCGGATGATGTCGCGATCATTGCCGCTGCCATCTTTGATAACGTCTTCAGCAATGATCGTTTTGCCATCGACCAACAGTTTTGCGTCTTCTAAAACTGCCGAATTTGCGTGTTCCGGCGAAAGCAATTCTGCAGGGCTTTTGCCAATCCAGTCATCCCGTCGCTTGGAGAAAAATGTTTCCCAGGCCCGATTGAAGCCCAGATATTGCCCGTCGGCACCCTTGTAAAAAATCGGTGACGGAATTGCCTCAAGAAGTTCACGCGTGAAGCGCAACTGCTGATCCAGTGCCCGCGTCGTGCGTTTGGCATCGGTAATGTCGGATGCGGTCACCAAAATACCGACGACTTCATTCTCGGCACCACGCAATGGAGCCGCAGATAAGCTAATTTCGTGAGGATCATTGTCTGTACCCACCCAACTTACTTCCACGTTATGGAGTGTTTCGCCCCGCAACACGCGTTGCCTGATATCAGCCGCAACAGCCTGTGAGGTCGTCCAGATCGGGGATGGCCTGCCGAGTACAGCCGATTCTTTTAGGCCAAATATCTTCTCAGCCGCAGGATTCCAGAGCGTAACGATGCCGACAGGTGTCAACGAGTAAATCGCTAGCGGCGAAGTTTTGACGATTGCATTGAGCGATTCGTTTAGTGCTGATGATGTAGTTTGAGATGCGTTATGGGTCGATCCATCTGTGAGGCCGCGCAAACTCTCACGATCTAATTCAGCAGTCAGTTGACGCAGCGGTTCGCTAATTCGCCGCGCGAACACCAGACCCAACAACCCCGCAATAACAACCACACCGAAACCCCACATTAGAACTACGCGGCGCATGCTTGTCACGATTTCCTGCGATACGCCTGAATCTCCCAAGATCCCTGCGACCATCACGCTCATGACTAACACAACAGCCAGTGCTATCGCGCCAAAAGCAACGACGAATCGTAGTCTCAGGCTTGCGTTGCTCGGCGGGGGAGGGGGTATTCCGGCAGCATCTTCTTGTACCGGCGGTATCGGACGGAAGGATGCGCCCTCAGCACGAGATGCGACAGTTTCAGCCGTGTCAATCGTCATTTCTCTAGCATCGTGCATGGATGACATAAATGCATATTTTTATCATTCAACGTGATTCATGACTTATGTTTTTTTGGTTACCGGAATCGCCATTTATGATGCCATCTGAAAGTAGAACGTCATTGCCCACCACTTTGATCGGCAACGCGCGTAAATGTGCGCCGTGACATGGGCCGCCGACACACAATCCACTGTCAGGCTCGAAGAGTGCTCCGTGAGTGGCGCAAACCAAGTATAAGCCAGTTTCTTCGAACACCTCCCCCGGTTGCCAGTCCAGTTCAGTGCCCCGATGCGGACAGGAATTGACGTATGCATAGACAGCACCGCCGTAGGAGATCGCGAAGCAGGACGTGTCTCGATCAGGTGAAGAAAGTGTGGCCTCAAACCGCACTGCAGTTCCCCCGTCAGCCAGTTGATCAACGCGACAGATTACGCGTGTTGATTCAGCCATACCGCCAATTCGTTCACTGTATTAACCAACGCAAGCTGTGGTCGTGATGCCAGCAAATGGGCTGGATGCGCGCCGTAGGTAACCGCTACCGCCGCCACCCCGGCGTTTTGTGCGAGGTCGAGATCGTG
>JANOQY010000061.1:0-7325 GCA_031414995.1 Betaproteobacteria bacterium | reverse complement strand
TGCGCAGCGCTGATGTCGTCAAAGGTTTTTTCGACTTTGCCGGTGAAGGGGTTGGTGCTTTGGTAGGCCATTGTTTCTCGCTGTGTAGGGTATGAAGTTAAACGAAGCGACTGCTCAAACAGTTGCAGGCGCAGCGTTTTTCAGCTGGCTCAGCACGGCATGGGCTGCTGCTTCTGAAGACGCCGGGTTTTGCCCGGTAATCAGCTTGCCGTCGGTCACAACATAGCTTTGCCAGTCAGCACCCTTGCTGTACAGTCCGCCATTTTTCGCCAGCATGTCTTCCACTAAAAACGGCACGATGTCAGTCAGTTTTACCGCAGCTTCTTCCGTGTTGGTAAAGCCGGTGACTTTTTTGCCTTTGACCAGCGGCGAGCCATCAGAGGCTTTGGTGTTCTTGAACACGCCCGGTGCGTGGCACACGGCTGACACCGTTTTGCCGGCGGCGGTCATTGATTCAATCAGCTTGATGGAGTGCTCGTCTTCGGCCAGGTCCCACAGCGGGCCGTGGCCGCCGGGGTAAAACAGCGCATCAAAATCCGCACCGGACACATCAGCGAGTTTGCCGGTGTGGGCAAGCACTGCCTGCGCGGCGGTGTCTGCCTTGAAGCGGCGCGTGGCATCGGTTTGCGCGTCAGGTGCGTCGCTGCTCGGGTCCAGCGGCGGCTGGCCACCCGCTGGGGACACCACAGTGATATTTGCGCCAGCGTCTTTAAAAACATAGTACGGCGCGGCAAACTCTTCCAGCCAGAAGCCGGTTTTTTTGCCAGTGTCGCCAAGTTGGTCGTGTGAAGTGAGAACCATCAAAATGTTCATGTCGTGTCCTTGTGCTGCCAGCCCGCTCGGGGCCGGAGGTGATTGATCAGAAGTGGAAAGGAAGCGAAACGGCAACCGCCCACGGGCCTGAGTAAGCCTATAAAGATAACCGAGGCAAGCCGCTGGTCGCGCCAGCAAGCAGCGCACTCGCGTGTCAGAAAAAGAGCCGTCTAAAGCGCCGCGCCGCGCGGTGGCAATGTACGACGTTCAAAGCGCGAAGTCGTAGGCAATCGTCATCGGAGCGTGGTCTGAAAAGCGCTGCTCTTTGTAGATGTGTTCGGTGCGCGCCAGTGCCGCCACAGCTGGCGTGGCCAAGTGGTAGTCCGCGCGGCAAAAAACCCACACTTCATGCTTGGGCTTCGACGTTGCTCTGCGACCTGCCGACGGCTGATTCGTCTGCTTTGGGGCCACAAGCAGACCTCCGCGAATGTCTGCTGACCTGGTCCATGCTCTCCAACGAAATGGGGCGATTGAGGTCTATCACGGCATAGACCTCATCGAGAAATAGTCTTGCGATGGATTGGATATTTGGCATATTTGCAATGGAGTGCCTATGCCAGCAGACTGCTAAATGCCTTGAACACTTCCTCGAATCGGTCAAGGGTCGCATTAACCGCAGGCGTATCCGCATCTAGTACGGATGGATTTTCCAAGAGCCAGCGCGACGCTCCGAAGTGGTTGAACTCAGCGACCGTTGCGGGCATTAGCTTGAATAGGGCCTCCGCTTTCTTGACGATACGAGGGGTGGGAGCTGCTGCCATCAAAGCGACCTTCGTCACCGCATTGGTTGCTGGGGGCTGGTAGGCTCCGTTAAGCATCTCAACGAACAGGTCGGTATCAAATAAGTCCTCAACATCCGACTCGGTCTGATTCGTGAAGTCCGCGCAGGTGTAGAAATGCCCGGCTTTCAGGATGTCTGCCTTCTTCAAGTTCTCGATCTTGGTCTTGTCGCCATTAGCTATGTCGGACAGCACCGCCATATTGATCCGATTGCCGCCGAACAGCCGCACAAAAGGGGCGATCTTGTCGATGCCGCCCGATGGGCACAGGGTCCACTTCGGATCGATCCCAAAGCGTCGGCGCTTGATCAACGCCTGCGACAGAACTTGCAGGTAAATGATGTCCGATGGGCCTTCGACCAGCCAAGTATTGGCGCCGATGAAAAGCGACTGGGTCACCTCATAGCCCAACGCACCTTGAAGCGGGAAGAGCGTGTCGTCGTTGACCTCAAGCACGTCGGATCGAACCTTTGTCCCCTTGACTTCGGGCCGCTTGCCCGGCTTTTCAATGACCACATCCTCTACGATGCGGACATCGGCAAGCCGGTCCATCGGCACCATGAATGGCGAGTGGGTGGTGAAGATGACCTGGTGATCCGGCAGCAGCCGTTCGACGATGTAGCGCAGCAAATCGCCTTGCGCCTTGCCATGTAGGGTTAGGCCCGGCTCGTCCAACAAAATGATGGCATTGTCGTTTCCAGCCGTCTTTTTAAGCTGCTTGAACTGGGCCAAGAATGAGAAGAACCAAACAAAGCCAGCGCTGCGCTCGGACAGGGGCAATGTCGCCTTGTGGTTGGTGTTCCTGATTCGAATGTCGGCCACCATGCCCGTGTTGAAAGGGGCTGGGTCCTTGCGCTTTGCGTTGTCGATCTCAATGACGACCTCCAGCGCATTGTTCTGGCTCCAGAACTGGAAAATTTCCTCGGTGATCTCGTTGCTTGCGGCCTCGCACTTGGCCTTCAACTCCTCGCGGCGATCCACATTCTTCAAGTCTTCAAGAGCGGTGCCGGCGTATTCGAGGAAATCGAGGAAAATTTTGTCGCCGACAGAGACCGTGTTGTTCTGCTTGTCCAGTTGGAGCTTTTCAATTGAGACCATTCCCGACATGCGCTCGAAGTGCGAGGTGAAGAAGAACTTTGGTTGGCGCGCGGCAAGCACGCCAATCACGCCCTTGGTGAAACTCGACCCCTTGCTCTTCTTGATCTCCTGCAAGAGCGCCTCTTGTTTAGGTGTCCGTTCCGCAAGTGCCGTCAGCGCCTTGTCTGCCGACGGGCCGTCATGAACTCCATGCAGGACGTTGCGCTCCGTGGCGTCGAGGGCATGCTTGGTCACGAGATTTTCTAGGGCCTTGGCTTGATCGATTTCGATTGTCCAGAGGCGCACATCATCGGCATACCGAAATCCGAACTCCGACTGGAACACGTCGCCGTTCAATACTCCTGCGCCAAAGCGCTCCTCGACAGCAGCCTTGTCCTCATCTTCGAGGCGCCACCATGTCCGAATCACTTCGGCCTTGTCATCAGGATGCCGCTCGTCGAAACGGGTTGAAAAGCGCCGCGGGTAGTCGATGACTTCGTCGAACTCAAACGGCTGCGAGGGCTTGAGGCCACGCATTGCGCTCAGCAACGCCGTCTTGCCCGCCTCATTCTTGCCGACAAGGCAAGTGAGGTCACCGATCTCGAACTCCCCGCTGTCCTCGACGGACCGATAGTTTTGGACGCGGACTTTTGTTAGCTTCATGGCAACCTCCCCCTTCTTGACGTGCTGTTGAATCAAAACTTGAAAATGGCGGCGAGCTTTCTCAGAACGCGTCCACCGTGTCGCGCTTGACGGCGAAACGCATTAGTCAAACGCCCAGCCCTCGTCGGTCAAGCCGCCGAAGACGTGAAGTTCCCCGGAATCCACGAAATTCATATCAGATAATCATCGTAGTCGATTGCTTTTCAGATTCGAATGAAGGCTAGTTGGCAGCCAAAGTTAGTACTCAGATTTCCGCTTTGTCGTCGAAAGGGGGCTATCGTTTACTTCCAAGTTCCCAACACTTTCTGTCGCACGTTGTCGCTTGCGTTCTCGTGCAGCCATTGTTGGTGATAACGTGACACCTCGCCAAAGGCCGTTAACTGTCCCAATTACTAAAGTTTTATGTCAGTTAGAGCCGAGCGTGAAAAGCTTCGAATTAGGAGAACCAGTTGGGGACAAAAGTCGGATTCATATTGTGGCCAGCCTATTGACTGCGTATGATGAACGGAAATCGCTGCAACACGCCTTTAAAGAACATCGGCCGGTCCGTGCACAGCCACTCGGGAACTGCCCGACCAGATCGACATACTCGATAGCAGATAAGCCCGAAAGACTTCCGAGTCTGTTCATTTTGCTTTCTGGGCTAACTTCATAACGCGTCGTCTCACATTCTTGGGTCCGGGAGCTGCGCGTTTTGTCGCAGTCAAAGTTCGCTTTCTTGAAGATGGCACCTGACCGTTATTACGCTGCTTCTTTGGCCGCTTTGAAGGCTTTGAGGGGTAAACAACTTGTGCGGTACTCTGTTTTCCGTTCGAGGACTTCTTAGAAACCGCCGCTGACTTCCCAATCGGGACCTTTATCGCGCTCGGATCATCTTCAAAGGGCGTATTTGGATTCTCAAGTCTCTCAATGACGGCACTAAGAAGTTCGTTTCGACTGTCGTTGGCCTCCCAACGAAGAACGTGCGCCGCATAGTCCTTCAACGCCGTGCAAATGGTAGACGCCACAGTAAACGTTTGGCCAGCCGAAGTCGTACCACACGCAAAAATTCGAAACTCCTCCACGGTCGGCCACACATCATCGGTTTCGATCAAACCTTTGCGAGGACTATCGCGCACCAGTTGACATAGCTCCCCCGCCAAAAAGGCTGCATCAGTCTCGTCATCCGGCGGCTCGTTTAATACAAAACGCTTATCGTCAGTAAAAAATATGACTTGGAAGGTGTTTGCCGGACATCCCATTAACTTCAGGTCTAACGCGATAACGCCATCTCCGTCAAGCTGAAGTTTTCCGTCGTCTGGCCACGCCACTAGTCGGGGCACGTTGTGCAGCCGCTGTGTGTAGGGCGCGACACCAGGCACATGTACCAACACGGAGCTGGCTGATTCGTTCTGCATTCCGCGGATCATCTGCTTGCCTGCAGCGTAAGCGTTACCTACTGGCATCCCCATTAGCAAGCGTTCGTAGAAAACGACTGCTGAGGCCCACGCAGCGCGGTTCGTTATTGGCGCCGTTGTTCCAATCGCCATCGATACTACGCTGATTACTTCTCTCGCCAACTGCTCCGAATCGCAGGCATTCAGATAGACAAGCTTCGGAGGATTTTCGTACCTAAGGAACTCGCAAAGCATCTCCCCTGTCAGCCTAACCTGTTTCCCATTTTGATTTGAGAGAAGCAGTTCGCCTGACTTTCCGTGGGCAGAGAAATGAACAATATCGGGCCTGTGTTTATGCAGTTCTAATGGCAACCGCTCAAACGCAACTGCCGGAAGAAAAATGAAGTTGACAGGTTCGCCGCTCGCTTGAACTGCCCGGCTTTGCAGCTCTGTAATCTCATTAGCCAACGTAAGTTCAGATGCATCCTTAGGGTTCGAGGCAATGTAGAGAACCTTCATGATCTATCTCCCTTAAGCAAACACTGAGAAATAGTGCGCGCTATACCGGGATCGTCGAGGTATCCGGTAATGCTGTGGTGATTGTCCGTCGTGTTATCCACGTCCGTTAGATTGAGGACATCGCAGCGAGCGTTTTTGTTCGCCTTGTAGTCGCCGCTGAAGAGGTTCTGTCGACCAAGCGCAGGGCTGATAGCAACTATGTCTCTCGAATCCGACGCATTCACCCACTGCTTAACTTGGCTAGGCCAAAATGGCCGACAACGCAGCCGACGGCGAATCCCGTCGAGACCAAGAGGTGAGCCCACAGTAAGAAAAAGGTCAATCGATTCTTCAATGTTCGCCAAAAATTCAAGGGCCACCACGCTTCCGAGGGAGTGCGCAACTACTACTCGCGGCTCGCCGGTTTCCTGCGATGCACTTATGAATTCACGGTATCGATCCTTGACAATATTCTGGACTGCGCGATAGGCAGCGTCATTGCTCAGGTAGATTGCAACGTCTTTGAGAACAGCTAGCGCTAGCTCCGATGCCAGCGGGGCGACCGAATGTACTGCCCCCAAGATCGATTTCAGACTTCGTGTCCCATCCTCATCTCTTCTCAGCGCATCGTCGCCGCCTCGGCGCTTTCTTTTCGTCGCAAGATCAGTTGCCGCGATGCCGCTCGCACGCGCACGAACAGAAATGATTTCAGCCAATTCGCCTGCTAACTCGTGGTAAGCGGTTTCCGACTCGTTAACCTGGAGGAATCTAAAGGCTTCGTCATCACTTCGGCTCTGCTTTCGCTCCTTTTCAACCCATTGATTCAACTGATCCCCATAATACGGAAAGAAGCTGTTAAGCGACGGGGGAAAGACCACGCCTGCCCTCGATGCCCCGTGAATGAGTAAGCTGTCTTTCCAAGCTGCATGTAGAGCAGCTGGATCGCGACTTTGCTGCGCCCGGCCATGTACAAACATTATCGGCATTGTCGCCCCCTGATGTAACAGTGTTGATTCCAGCGTCAAACTGAGCCAGATTCCAATCGAACATTGAGCCACCTGGTTTAAAGGTATTTTTGGCTACTCGATTGTGGATAAGTCTACATCTGGCGCTTCTCCTTTAGATGTCATGTTAATCAAGTCGCCAGCAACATAGGCACGCTATAGCCTACTTCCGCTTTTGGGAGCCTAGTTTCAAGCACTGTAGTTCCGCTTCGTCGTCGCAAGCTGCCCTCTAGCTGCTCGTTCAAAGCGCGAAGTCGTAATCAATCGTCATCGGCGCATGGTCTGAAAAACGCTGTTCTTTGTAGATGTGCTCGGTGCGAGCAAGTGCCGCAACGGCAGGTGTGGCCAAATGGTAGTCCAGCCGCCAGCCCACGTTGTTTGCGTAGGCCTGGCCACGGTTGCTCCACCAGGTGTAGGCGGCGTCGGTGGTGGTGGGTTGCAGTTGGCGGTAGACGTCCACTTTTCCGGCCTCTGACAAAAGCCGTGTCATCCAAGCGCGTTCTTCGGGTAGAAAACCTGAATTTTTCTTGTTGCCTTTGTAGTTCTTCAAATCGATTTCCTGGTGCGCAATGTTCACGTCGCCGCACAGAATGTAGTCGCGCTTTTCCTTGATGCCCAGCAGGTGCGGATAAAACTCGGCCAAAAAGCGAAACTTGGCTTCTTGCCGTTCGGGGCCTGACGAGCCGCTGGGGAAGTACGCGCTGATGATCGACAGCTTGGGCAATTGCACGCGGCCGGGCTCGTCAAAGCGCAGTTCAATAAAGCGGCCTTCAGCATCGAACTCTTTGGAGCCGTAGCCAATGATGACGTCGCTGGGCTCGTGCCTGGTGTAGATGCCCACGCCCGAGTAGCCCTTTTTTTCAGCAAAATGAAAATAGCCTTGCATGCCTGCCAGCTCCTCAAACCGGCCGAGCACGTCGGCGGCTTGGGCTTTGACTTCTTGCACGCAAATACAATCTGGCTGGTACGTGGTAAGCCAAGCCTCCAGGCCCTTGCTGGTCGCTGAGCGAATGCCGTTCAAGTTCAGGCTGGTCAATTTAAACAATGGAATCAACTCCTATGGCGGTGCAGCAGTTAGAAAATGGTGGTTTAAAAAGCCAGGCAACCAGCGGCAA
>JANOQY010000060.1:0-14374 GCA_031414995.1 Betaproteobacteria bacterium | reverse complement strand
TTTGGAAAGCTGCCTTGCACGGGCACGCCCATCTGGCGGGACGTGAAGCCGAGTGTGGATTTGTCAGCCAGGACACTGTTGTACTCGATTGCCTGCGAATTGCTGGCGGCAAGGGCGATGCTGAGTGCGGCAAAAGCAGGGCATGGAAATTTCATATGGGTCAGTTTTTGGTGGTGAAAATTGGGGTTATTTTTGACGCGACGGCAGCATGCGCCGCAGGATGTCGTCTTTTTCGATGAAGTGGTGGTTCAATGACGCGCCGATGTGCGCGAGAATTATGCCGATCATTGTGTAATTCAAATATTTGTGTACTGCGTTCAGGGTTTCTCCGAGTTCTTTGTTCTTATCCAGCAGATCTGGAATTGGCAGCACACCGAAATAGACAGTCTGAAATCCTTTCGCAGAGCTCATAAGCCAGCCGGTGAGCGGGATGGCGATCATCAGTGCGTAGAGGATGTAATGTGTGGCCTCGGCAACGATGCGCTGCCAGCGGGGCATATCGTCAGGTAATGGCGGCGGCGCATGCGTGATTCGCCATATGCAGCGAATAAGCACCAGCATGAAAATTGTCACGCCCGCCCATTTGTGCCACGAATAAAGCTGCAGCTTGGTCGGTGAAAGTTTCAGATCGACCATGTACAAACCAACGCCCAACGAGATAAGAATCATCAGGCCAATCAGCCAGTGCAATCCGATGGCAACGCCGGTATAGCGGGGGTTGTTCATTTCGCGCTCCCTGCATTGCTCACATTCACCGATTCAAACGCAGCGCGCAGGCGATTGAGTTGCGCGCGCATGGTGTCCAGTTCTGCGTCACTAAACCCCGCAAACATCGGGTCCAGATGTGCCAGATGTGCAGGGAAGATTTCGTCGAACATGGCTTGCCCTTTGCGGGTGAGCTTGGTTATCCAGCTACGTCCGTCTTCAGGTGAATCATGTCGGCTAAGCAGACCTTTTTGCTGAAGGCGATCCAGCACACCAGTCATCGTGCCTTTGGTGATGAGCGTTTTTTCGCCCAGTTCCTTGCAACTCATGCCCGGCGTATTGCCGAGCGTCGCGATGATGTCAAATTGCGCAGGCGTCAGCCCCAACTCGCGCACGTGCATGCCGGAGCGACGCTCAAAACTTTGTGCGCATTCGACTAGTGCGCGGACGAGAGGCATAAAGCGTTTTTTTTGCATGATTGCCCGTGAGGAACCGGAGTGAAACTCAGTGCAAGTAAATCCGGATAAAAATCTGAAATCAATTTAGTTCGTGTAAGAACTATATTTTGCATCGGCACCGTCTGATGTGTCAAGTCTGCTTGTGACAGCAATTGTTGAATCGCATTGCAGGAGGGGTGCAAGCGGCTTGAAAACGGGCAACACGAAGCCAGACGACGGGCTAAAAAAACTCCCGCATCATGAATTCCTCAAGCCCAGTCGTGTCTTCCACCCGCGCCGATAGCACGACCACGCGGCCAAGACGGCGGGAATCCCAGTTGAAATCGCCTTTGTAGTGCGTGCGGATCAGTTCAATCATGCGGCGAATGATGGCGATTTCGATATTGCCGTTCAGTCCCGCATCGACCTCAATGACATCGCGGTGGCTGTTACTGCGGTCGCCCGTCCAGCCGTTGAACGAAAACTGCGCGGCGCGATGGCCTTTACTCAATATTTGAAATACGCCGCTCGTGCCGTCACGTTGCGTGAGGGATCGCGTATTGCGACTGATATTGGCCATGGCAACTTCATCAGCAGATGGCTCACGTCCACGCCCGCCCGCTGCTGCTTCGGCCGCCATCCGCTGCGCGCGCTTGGCAATAATCATGCTCATAAAATCATTCGGTTCGGACTCAACAATTCGAGCCGGCGCCCTCGGCTCGGCCACTAGCGGCGTGCTTTGCGGCGTCGGGCTGGGCGCAGTCATCATGCGCGGTTGCCGGGATGCGGGCGCACGTGGGATTGTCGCCTCCGCAGCGCTCGGGGGTGGCGAGGCTTTTGTTGGATTGGTTAAGCGCACCACCAAAGGGCCCTGCGCGCCGCCGAGTGGTGCCTGTGCAACGTCGCGTTTTGGGGCAAACACTAGTAAAAACACGTGAATGCAAAGCGATATCGCGAGGCCAACCGCGAGTCGGTGCAGGGTACGCGCTTGCGGCTCACGCAAATAGATTGACGTGAGCGTTGGTGCAGTCAGATGAATGGTGAAGCTACGGGTTTGGAGCATTGGCGTAATTATGCGGGAGGGCGGCGCGTTTTTCACACCTGGTGCCAAGCTTGGGAGCATCAACATGCCGACGTAGTTCCCGGCTAATTGCGATTCTGGTGCCGTTTGTTGGTGCAATCGCAAAGCGGCTATGCTATTGCAGGTGTAATGCGACCGCTCAATAGAACAAGGAGAGATAGCCATGGCCAAAGAAAACATGCAAATGGACAACCATTGGTTGCCCTTTACGCCCAACCGCCACTTCCGTGAACATCCGCGCGTCTTTGTGGCCGCCGACGGCATGACGTTCACCACCGACGACGGCCGCAAGGTTCTCGATGGCGTGTCAAGTCTGTGGTGCGTGGGTGCTGGGCATAACCGCAAACCGATCAACGAAGCCATCAAAGCGCAACTCGATACACTCGATTACGCGACCGCGTTTCAAGTCGGTAACGATAAAGCGTTTAAAGCCGCCCAGATGATCGCGGCACTGGCGCCGGGCGATTTGAACAAGGTGCTGTTTTGTAACTCCGGCAGTGAAGCGGCCGACACATCGATGAAAGTAGCGCTCGCCTACCACCGCGCACGCGGGGAGGGGCATCGCAATGTGTTTATCGGCCGTGAACGCGGCTACCACGGTGCCGGTTTTGGCGGCATGAGTGTGGGTGGCATTCCGGCCAATCGCAAAGTGTTTGGCACGGCGTTTTTGCCCAGGGTGGACCATCTGCGATTTATCCACGATCCGGTCAATCACGCCTTCATTAACGGAGTTGAACCCGAGTGGAAAGAAGACCCGTTGTTGGAACTTGAACAGCGCATCCTGCCGCTGCACGATCCCAGCAACATCGCCGCCGTTATGGTCGAGCCGGTGGCGGGCAGCGCAGGGTGGTATGTGCCGCCAAAGGGCTATCTGAAACGATTGCGCGAGATTTGCGACAAGCACGGCATCCTGCTGATTTTCGATGAAGTGATCACAGGATTTGGTCGTATGGGAACCAATTTCGGCGCGGATTTTTATGGAGTCGTGCCGGATATGCTCAATTTTGCCAAGTGCGTGACCAACGGCGTGATTCCGCTCGGCGGGGTGATTTGTCGCGATCATATTTACGATTCGATGATGAAATCCACCGAAAAAAGCCCTGATCACGCCATCGAGTTTTTTCACGGCTATACCTACTCGGGCCACCCGGTCGCGTGTGCGGCAGCGATTGCCACGCTGGATTTGTTTAAAAAAGAAAACCTCTTCGCG
Source organism: Betaproteobacteria bacterium (assembly GCA_031414995.1). Taxonomy (GTDB): domain Bacteria; phylum Pseudomonadota; class Gammaproteobacteria; order Burkholderiales; family Usitatibacteraceae; genus UKL13-2. Next base: position 10,941 of record JANOQY010000060.1, on the reverse strand, counting down.
CGCGCAGGCGAAATGGGCAAAGTGCTGGGGGATGCGATGCACAGCACTTTCAAGGGATTGCCGAATGTGATTGGCATCCGCAGCCTTGGTTTGGCTGGTGCGGTGGAGCTTGCGAGCATCGCAGGCACGCCGGGCAAACGTGCCTACGATATTTTCCTGGATTGCTTTGAACGCGGCGTGCTGCTGCGCATCGCAGGTGAAAATCTGGTGTTAAGCCCGCCGTACATCGTGGAGACGAGTCATATCGACCAGCTGGTGACAACGATTGCGGATTCGATCAAGCGACACGCCTGAATTTAACTATAAGCATCGATCAATAAACTCTAGCATTGGCGGGCATCTCAGGAATAAAATTCTCTGAGAGGCACGCCAACGCTAGAGTTTGCCAATTTGTTGCGTGCACACTATCTCACTGACAATGAATCTCAACCCCAAAGACCTCACAACAATTTCCGACACAACGGTAGCGCATTACAACGAACGTGCAGAGGATTTTTGGGAAGGCACGCGTGACCATGATGTCAGCCAGAATATCGATGCACTGCTGCAATACATCGAAGGTGACTCTCCGTTCACAATTCTTGATTTCGGCTGCGGGCCGGGACGTGACCTCAAATCATTTGCAGTGCGCGGCCACCGTGCCGTCGGCCTTGAAGGATCTGCACGTTTTGCGGCAATGGCGAGGGCCTTTAGTGGCTGCGAAGTATTGCATCAGGATTTTCTGAAGCTCGCATTGCCTGCGGCCACGTTCGATGGCGTTTTTGCCAACGCATCGCTGTTTCATGTCCCCAGCCAGGAATTGCCGCGCGTGTTGCGTGAGTTGTACGCCGCCCTGAAGTCGCGTGGCGTGCTGTTTGCATCCAACCCGCGTGGTGATAACAGCGAAGGCTGGAACAGCGACCGTTACGGCGCATATCATGATCTGGCGTGTTGGCGTGGTTTTATGTCGGCGGAAGGCTTTACTGAATTGACGCACTACTACCGGCCAGCGGGCTTGCCGCTGGATCAGCAACGCTGGCTGGCGAGCGTGTGGCGAAAATGAAGCTGGAGCAAATTCTGTTCAGTCAGGGATTTGGCGCCCGCAAGCTGTGCCGTCTGTTGATCGCCGATGGCGACGTTGAAGTGCAGGGCCGCGTTTGTACGGATGCGGCGAGCGAATGGGATGTGACATCGGGTGCTGCGAGCGGCGATGTGTTTGAGTTTTCGGTGGGAGGCGTGCGCTGGCAATATCACGCCAAGGCATATTTGGTGCTGAACAAACCTGCCGACTTTGAATGCTCGCAAAAACCCAAGTCGCACCCCAGCGTTTACACACTCTTGCCCGGGCCGCTACGAAATCGTGATGTGCAAACGGTCGGGCGACTGGACCAGGACACGACCGGCATGCTGCTTTTTTCCGATGACGGCCAATTCATCCACCGCATGACCTCACCAAAACATGAGGTGCCAAAGATTTATGAAGTGCAGACAAGCGAGACGGTGACTCTCGAACAGAGCGCTCGTTTGTTGGCGGGTGTGGTGCTCGATGACAGTCCCGATCCGGTTCGGGCACTTGCCTGCGCCGTCACCGCAGACGGGAAACTGCGGCTCACGTTGACCTCCGGCAAATATCATCAGGTAAAGCGCATGCTGGCCGCAGTCGGCAACCATGTTGAATCATTGCATCGCAGCCAGATTGGCCAGTTACCGCTGCCGGCAGATTTGGCAATTGGACAATGGCGCTGGCTCACACCACATGAGCTTCAGCTGGCAAGCACGACCTGAATGCGGTTTCGTGGATTTTGGTGTGATGCGTCATCTATTCATAGAGCGATTAGGCTAGAATCAAATGCATGAAGAGGGCGGGGCGATTTTGACCAGCCAGTAAAACGAAGTGACCATCCAGAAAGGACCATCCATTGGTAAAGCCAAACTATAATTTTGCAAAACGCCAGCGCGAACTCGCCAAAAAAGCAAAAAAAGAAGAGAAGCAGCAGCGCAAGGCGGCCGGCGCATCCGGAGAAGCTGAGACGACTGAAACTGACGCACCTGTTGAAGTGCCTCCGACTGAGGACAAGCCGGCTGCCTGATGGCATCAGCTTGTGCTCAGCAGAATGGGTTCGACTTCCACAATGGCTGAACCAAAATTGCGGCGTGGCTTTAATGATAAAAACGAAAACACCGACGCCGGGTTGTCTTCCGTAACGTCCGCCAATAAGTCCACGGACGCTTCTGCGGCACTCGCCAGTAAGACTGCTGACAAGGCAGTTGAAATCCGTCCGGGGCAGTCAATCGAGCTGCTCAAGGAGCTGCATATCCTGACAGCAGACGGCAAGATGAATCAGGACAGCCGTCGCAAGTTAAAGCAGGTCTATCACCTCACCCAATTCATCGTGCCCTTGCTGCAAGAGATTTTGCGCGAGCGCCCCGAGATCAATCTCGTTGATCACGGGGCAGGAAAATCCTATCTCGGGTTCATTCTTTACGATCTGTTTTTCAAGTCAACCGCAGGTGCGCACAGGATTTTTGGCATCGAGAGCCGCGATACGCTCGTCAAAAAATCGCAGGCGCTGGCAGCGAAACTTGAATTTCCAAATATGACGTTTCTGAATTTATCGGTTGCCGAATCCATTTTGTCGGATCAGTTGCCAGCAACGGTCGATATCGTGACTGCGCTTCATGCCTGCAATACAGCGACCGACGAGGCCATAGAATTCGCACTCAAAAAACACGCGCGGTTCATCGTGGTCGTGCCTTGCTGTCAGGCCGAAGTTGCCGGGCTATTTCGGAAAAACAAGGGCGCTGATCTGGCCAAGAGTGCATTGACAGAAATATGGCGGCACCCGCTGCACACACGGGAATTTGGCAGCCAGATCACCAATGTGTTGCGCTGCCTGCAGCTCGAAGCGCACGGCTATCAGGTAAACGTCACTGAACTGGTCGGCTGGGAGCATTCGATGAAAAACGAATTGATCATCGCCAGCTACAAAAATTTGCCGCGCAAGCGTCCAACGGAGCGCCTAAAGGAAGTGCTGCACACGCTGGGCCTTGATGAATTGCAGACAAGGTTTTTCTCGCCCGCAGCGTAATATTTCGCACCTTTTAAATTTATTGCCCATGGCCGCACGATCATCACGCTCCTACTACGAACTGCTTGACATAGAACTTGACGCCAGGCGGGAGACGATCGCACTTGCCTATCAGCGCGAGCTGGAAGTGCTGGCGCGTGAACACAACACAGACCCGGACGCTCGTGCTGCCCTGCGCAAAGCATTTGAAGTGCTATCCGACCCGGTGCAGCGAATGTCATATGACCTTTCCGTCCGCCCGCGACCATCTGCTACGTCCGCGCAAGGCGGGGTTGCAAGCGGGCACGATGAAGATGATTCAATCATCAGCCGCATCTGGGGAAATCCAGTGGCAAAAGGAATCGTTGCCGCCGTGATTTTGATCGTTATCTTCATGTGGACGAGATCGGGAAAACCATCAGACGGCAACATCCCCCCGGTTGCAGCATCAAGTGCCGTCACCACGCCGACCAATAGCCAGTCGTCCGAGCGCGACAGTGGTGCAGACCGCGCAGCAGCAACCAAGTCCGAACCCAAACCGGCAGCGGCCACCGGTCAGCGTTCGGCCGAAGATATTTTCAATCAGGTTTCACAAAGCGTGGTCCGCATCAATGTTGCCAATGCCGACGGCGCACGCGTGGCCACTGGCAGTGGCGTTGTCATCGGCCCCGGCTCAGTCATTACCAATTGTCATGTGGCGTTGCGTGGCGATTCTCTGGAAGTGAAGCTTGGTGGCGTCGGCTATATCGCCACGGTTGAGGTCAGCAATGAAGATCGTGATTTATGCCTGCTGAGTGTTTCCGGGTTAACCGCGCCGGCGGTCAGTCTCGGCAGTGTCGATTCAGTGCGTGTTGGACAGCGTGTTTATGCCGTCGGTGCACCGCAGGGGCTGGATTTGACGATCAGCGACGGTATTGTCTCGGCGCTGCGTGAATCGCAGGGCAGCAAGATGATTCAGACTTCCGCACCGGTTTCGCCGGGCTCTAGCGGTGGTGGTTTGTTTGATACCTCGGGGCGCATGGTCGGCGTGGTGACGTTCCAGACCAAGGTGGGGCAGAACCTGAATTTTGCGGTGCCCGCCGATTGGGTCGGCGAAATGCGCACGCGCTAGCCAAACCTAATCGGCGTACCATGCGTACTAACCGACAGTCAGGCAATCACGACAGATTCGGCCACCAAGATAATCTACGATCAACGTTTTTTTATTGATGGAAACGCGAACATGTCAGGTCACGGCAGTAGCCCAAGCAGCAGCTCAAGCAGTAATTCCAGCAATAGTTCCAGCGGAAAGCCCGGCAGAGAACACGACCCGGTCAGGGAAATGGCGATACAGATTTACATCAATCTGGCGAGCAACGCGATTGTTGTCACCGATGCGACGGCAAAGATTACTGCCAGCCCAGAGAGCCTCGCCAAGATCAGTTTCAAGCTTGCGGAAGCCTTCCAAAAACTCGAAACTGAGATGAAGGCGAGTGCTGCACCGAAACACGCCGCCTTTGACGTCGACAAGCTTGATTTCGATGCGTGGACCACAAAGTAGCGGAGCGTTTTAGTCTCTTTGGATGAGCTTAAACGTTTAAGCGCGACGTTATCGTAACGACGCGTTCAATTTACCGAGCGCCATTGAGCCCGGGTTCAGTGCTTTGTCATCGAGCAAATTGAGCGGTGTGTCGACGGTGTTTGCCGCCGCGTGCAGGTCGGTTGGGTCGCCATCGACAAACAACAGGCCGGTCGCAATTTCGCGCTTGGCATGGCTTTCGTGCAAATGATTCATGGCCGCGATCCGGTCTGTCGGGTCGTAGTCTTCGCGCAGCTTTCGCAGACGCAATACCGAACCGTCGTGTTGTTGCACTTCCTGTAGCGCGCCGGGCGCATATTCGGTGGTGATTTCATCGCGAAATTTAATCACATCCAGAAAATTTACCGCCTCGTTGTGTTCGCGCACGTAATCGTAGCTTTTGGTCGAGCCATCGTGATTGTTAAATGCCACGCAGGGAGAAATCACGTCGATAAAGGCTGCACCCTGATGCAAAATCGCGCCTTGAATGAGCGGCACCAATTGTTTTTTGTCGCCGGAAAAACTGCGCGCGATATAGGTGGCACCGAGTTGCATGGCTAACCCAACCAGATCGATGGCCTCGTCTGTGTTGACGGCACCGCGCTTGCTTTTTGAGCCGCGGTCGGAAGTCGCGGAAAACTGTCCTTTCGTCAGGCCGTAAACACCATTGTTTTCGACGATGTAGGTCATGTTCACGCCGCGCCGCATCACATGCGCGAACTGGCCCAGACCAATCGAGGCCGAATCGCCGTCACCTGAAACGCCTAAGTAAATGAGGTCACGATTGGCGAGATTTGCACCGGTCAGCACCGATGGCATGCGGCCATGCACGGTATTGAATCCATGTGAATTGCCAAGGAAATAAGTCGGCGTTTTTGATGAACAGCCAATACCCGACAGCTTGGCGATGCGGTGCGGCGGCAGATCTAGCTCGAAGCAGGCCTGAATGATGGCCGCGCTGATTGAGTCGTGCCCGCATCCTGCGCAAAGTGTTGAGATCGCACCTTCGTAATCGCGTCGCGTATAGCCCAGCTTGTTGAGCGGCAGGTTGGGGTGATGCAGTTTTGGTTTGGCGAGGTAGGTCATTTGTTTTCCTGACTGACGCGCTTAGGCACGACGGTGCGCAGCGGCGCCACGTTCAATGCCTTCAGATTTTGCGAAATTTCGTTGGCGATAAAGCGCGCCGTGATCGGCGTGCCATCGTAATGCAACACCGGCGTGAGCACGGCCGGATCGATTGCGCCTTCGTTGATCAGCAGTGTGCGAAGCTGCGCATCGCGATTTTGCTCGACAACAAAAAGATCGTCGTGCGCGGCAATGAATTCCAATACTTCGTCGGCAAACGGGAATGCCCGCAAGCGCATCGCATCCAAGTGCAGGCCAGCCTCATTGAGCAAATCCAGCGCTTCATGCATTGCCGGGCTGGTGGAGCCGTAATAGAGCACGCCAAATTTTGTCGCATGTGCAGCTTTGCGAATGATTGGCTTGGGCACTTTGTCTTTGGCGGTCTCGAATTTGCGCAATAGGCGCTGCACGTTATCGACATAGGCACCGCCTTCCTCGGTATAGCGCGCATAACGGTCGCGGCTGGTGCCACGGGTGAAGTAACTGCCCTTGGTGGGGTGGGTGCCGGGATAGGTGCGGTATGGGATGCCATCAGCATCGACATCAAGGTAGCGGCCAAAATCCTTGCCTGCATCGAGCATCTCGGCCGTCATTACTTTGCCACGATCCATTTGGCGCGTGTCATCCCACTCGAACGGTTTACACAAGCGTTCGTTCATGCCGATATCGAGATCAAGCATGACGAAGATTGGTGTTTGCAACCGATCCGCCAGATCGAACGCTTCCGCACCAAAAGTGAAACACTCGTGCGGGTCCTCGGGAAAAAGCAACACGTGTTTGGTATCGCCGTGCGATGCATACGCGCAGCTCAACACATCCGATTGCTGGGTTCGCGTCGGCATGCCGGTCGATGGGCCGGCGCGCTGTACATCAAATATCACCGAAGGAATTTCCGCAAAATATGCGAGTCCGAGAAATTCCTGCATTAGCGAGATTCCCGGGCCGGATGTTGCCGTAAAGGCGCGAGCACCATTCCACGCCGCACCGATCACCATGCCGATCGAGGCGAGTTCATCTTCGGCCTGAACGATGGCGTACCGCGCTTTGCCGTCTTCTGCCGTGCGAAATTTTTTGCAGTGCTTGGCAAACGCTTCGGCGAGCGACGAGGACGGCGTAATCGGATACCACGCCGCGACCGTTGCGCCACCGTACACCGCGCCCAATGCCGCCGCGCTGTTGCCTTCGACGAAAATCTGATCGCCCACTTTGTCAGCCCGTTTTACCTTCAAGCCGATGTTGCAGTCGAGATGCGCCAACGCATAATCACGGCCCATGTGCAGTGCGGCGATATTCGGCGGCAGCAGTTTTTCCTTGCCTTTGTATTGCTCGGCGATGAGTTGTTCGACCACGGCCACTTCCACATCGAGCAGTGCAGATAATGCGCCGACATAAATAATATTTTTGAATAACTGTCGCTGGCGCGGATCGGTATAAGCACCGTTCACGATTTCGGTGAGCGGCATGCCGATTACGTTGATGTCGTCCCGGAATTTCGACTGCGGCATCTGTCTTGTGGAGTCGTAAAACAGATAGCCGCCGGTTTCGATTTCGGCAATATCTTTGTCCCAGGTCTGCGGATTCATTGCCACCATGAAATCGCAGCCACCGCGTCGGGCGAGGTAGCCGTCTTCAGTGACCCGCACCTCATACCAGGTTGGCAGCCCCTGAATATTGGACGGAAAAATATTGCGTGGCGACACCGGCACACCCATGCGCAATATTGATTTTGCGAACAATGTATTGGCCGATGCCGAGCCGGAACCGTTGACGTTGGCGAACTTGATGACGAAGTCATTTACAGCAGTGATCGCATGCTTACTCATTCGGCGGCCTCCGCCATTTTTTCAAATTGCGGTCGCGATCTGCTTCCAGCATGCGTCATTTCGATCAATGATTTTTGCATATCCCATGCACCGGTCGGACAGCGCTCTGCACATAGTCCGCAATGCAGACAGACATCCTCGTCCTTAGCCATGATGCGGCCAGTTTTCAATCCGCTTGCAACATACAGATCTTGACTCAGGTTCAGCGCTGGAGCTGTCAAACGCGCACGCACTTCACTCTCCTCTCCATCCGCAGTAAACGTGATGCAATCCATCGGACAAATATCGACGCAGGCATCGCATTCGATGCATTGCGATGTATTGAATACCGTCTGCACATCGCAGTTCAGACAGCGTTGCGCTTCCTTGTAGCCAAGCTTCGCGTCGAAGCCGAGTTCGACTTCCACGCGGATGTTCTTGAGCGCGATGGACACATCTTTTAGCGGCACTTTGTAGCGCAAATCACCAGTGATGGCGTTGTCATAACTCCACTCGTGAATGCCCATTTTCTGGCTGAGCAGATTCATCATTGGTGGCGGGCGAACCGCGACATCTTCAGCCTGACAAAATTTGTCGATAGAGATCGCTGCCTCGTGGCCGTGTGCGACGGCCCAGATGATGTTCTTGGGACCGAACGCGGCGTCGCCACCAAAGAATACTTTCGGTAAACTCGCCTGCATCGTCTCTTTGTTAACGACCGGCATGCCCCATTTGTCGAAATCAATGCCCGCGTCGCGCTCGATCCACGGAAACGAATTTTCCTGACCAATCGCAACGAGTACGTCGTCGCATTGCACATGCACATCGGGTGTGCCCGAGGGCACGAGCGAGCGTTTGCCTTTGTCGTCGTATTTTGCTTCAACGACTTCAAATGTCACGCCGGTGAGCTTTCCGTTCTCATGCGTAAATGCCTTGGGCACATGAAAATTGATGATGGGAATGCCTTCGTGCTGCGCGTCTTCTTTCTCCCAGGGTGAAGCTTTCATCTCGTCAAAGCCGGAGCGCACGATGACCTTCACTTCATCCCCGCCCAATCGTCGCGAGGAACGGCAACAGTCCATGGCTGTATTGCCCCCGCCCAGCACGATCACGCGCTTGCCGATTTTTTCGATGTGACCGAAAGAAACAGAAGATAGCCAGTCGATTCCGATGTGAATATTGGCGGCGGCTTCCTTGCGACCGGGAATATCGAGATCGCGGCCACGAGGCGCGCCGGTGCCGACAAAAACAGCATCGAAGTTTTCAGCGAGGACAGACTTCATGCTCTCCACACGTGTCCCGGCGCGAAACTCGGCGCCGAGATTCAGCACATAACCGACTTCCTCGTCGATCACTGATTCGGGTAAACGGAAACGTGGAATCTGCGTGCGGATCATGCCGCCCGCACGTGCGTCGCCGTCATAAATCACGACTTGATAGCCGAGCGGCAGCAGATCGCGCGCGACGGTGAGTGATGCGGGGCCTGCGCCGATGCAGGCAATACGTTTGCCGTTTTTCTGCCGCGCAGGTTTAGGCAGACGTTCGCGAATGTCTTCTTTCAAATCAGCTGCGACGCGTTTCAAGCGACAAATTGCAACGGGTTCGGGTTTGTCTCCATTATTCTCTTCAACCCTTCCGCGACGGCAGGCCGGTTCGCACGGTCGGTCGCAAGTGCGTCCGAGAATGCCCGGGAACACATTCGATTGCCAGTTCACCATATAAGCATCGCCGTAGCGACCAGCGGCAATCATGCGGATATACTCTGGAACGGGGGTGTGGGCAGGGCATGCCCATTGACAATCCACAACCTTGTGGAAATAGTTCGGCTGACGAATATCAGTCGGTTTCACTGGCACTTCTCCTTATCGATCCGGCGTAGCTGCCCGATGCTTGTGGCGAATATTACAGGTTGGCGTCAATCCTGCCATGCGGCGGTGCAGCATGGTGTTTCGTTGGTAGAATCCAGTCGCGACACAAACTCGTACAGCACATTACCGAACAACAACAAAGCGCCCTACTTGAAGAACATACTTGTTCTGTTTGATGCCGATTGGGATCAATCCCAGCTTGCAAAAGCTGCTGAAAATCCGAACCGCCCCAACTACCATTTTTTTTACGAAGGCTTCGATCTATTCAGCTTTCCCAGCAATGCCAGATTACTGACATTTGATATTTTCAAATTCGTCGACAAGCTGGCAAAAAAATATCGGGGCGCAAATCTGGCGGGCATCGTGTCCAGCAACGAACAATTCGGCGCGCTTGCAGGTGCATTGCTGGCAAAGAAATTAGGTTTGCCGGGGCCGGACCCCAAGGCCCTAATAGCAGCTCAGCACAAATACATTGCGCGACGCATTCTTGAGCAGGAAGTGCCTGAGGCGAACGTCGCCTTTCACGTGTTTCCATACACGTTTCAATCCGCTGCTGAAATTCCGCTCAAGTTTCCGTATTACGTGAAGCCGGTAAAGGCGGCGTATTCAGTGTTGGCGCGTCGCGTTGATAATTTTGCCGAACTGCAACAGCACATGACGTTTCATCCATGGGAGCAGTACATCATCAAACGGCTGGTGCGGCCATTCAACGATGTTGTCAAGAAGCTCACCGATTTCGATGTTGATGCGCACTGGATGATTGCCGAAGAGTTGATCGACGGCCAGCAGATCAATGTCGATGGCGTCGTCATCGATGGCGAGATTCACATACTCGGCATCATCGACGCCGTCATGTATCCCGGCACCGATCAATTCATGCGTTTTGAATATCCGACCCGCCTTCCGCATGACCACGCCACACGCGCCCGCGACACCGCCAAACGCATCGTGCAGGCGCTGGGGCTCGACCACGGCTTGTTCAATGTTGAGATGCGTGTTTGCAGGGAGTCGGGCGAATGTCGCCTGATCGAAGTGAACCCGCGCATGGCGGCGCAGTTTTCTGATTTATACGAAAAAGTTGATGGCATCAATCTGCACGACGTCGCGCTCAAAATTGCCACCGGTGAAACGCCCGATCTGGCACTGGGACACGGGAAATATAAAGTCGCGACGAGCTTCGTGTTCCGTAAATTTGATGGCACGCCACTGGCTAATCCGCCGGGCCACGAAAAACTCAAGTGGTTGCGGGAGTTCGACCCCGATGCGTTTCTGGCGCTGTTCATCAAAACCGGCGGCGGCCTGAAGCGCGAAATGAAATGGCTGGGCAGCCACCGCTACGCGACGCTGAATATGGGCGGGGAATCAGAGCAGCATTTGGCGGAAAAATTTCAGGTGGTCAAGCACACGTTGGGGTTTGAGACGGGTTAGTTCATCCGCAAAATTTACGAACTCTAGCGTTGGCGAGCGTCTTCAGGCATTTTCGCCCTGAAGACAGCGCCAGTGCTAGAGTTTCGTGATGGCTACCAATACGACACCGCCAT
>JANOQY010000059.1:0-8433 GCA_031414995.1 Betaproteobacteria bacterium | reverse complement strand
GGCACGCCACCCTCAAGAAAAGTAATGCCAGGCATCGAAAGTGCCGAGAAGCGACCGTTGTTCACCATGTCTTCATCGCTCTTGGTGGGACGCCGACGCAGCGCGGCACTGTAAGCCTTGGCTTGCGCGATCAATACACTGGAAGGCGCGCAAGCATCAAGCCGCAGGAACCCCAACAAATGGCCACCGTCATCGACGACAGCGATACATACCGCCCAACTATTTTTTTTCGCTTCAGCCTCCGCAGCGGCGAGGATTTTTTGAGTGTCGTGGAGAGTAAGATATTGTTTGGTTTTCATGTGCGCCGCGGTGTGTGAAGTTAAAAGAATTATAAGCGCAGTCATGCATGCACCAGTGACCGAGATGCATAACGTCTTCACGCAGTTTCCTGAAAAGCGCGTGGATTAAGGCGTGAATTTCCGACGCAGCGGTTTTACAAGCAGAGCGGTTTGCAGGCTAAACAATTACCAAACTCAAGCACTGTGGCTGTTCGCAGGCATAAAGTGCCTGAAAACCGCTGCCAAATGGCGTTCTACGTTATTCGTCGCAGGCACGCCCTAAATCAAACCCGCCAGATAGCGTTTCCGTTTAGGCTCGGCGAAACGCTCAATCGCGTAGCGGAGCATCGTGCGCGGCATGTCGCGGTAGTGACGTTTCAGGAAGGCTTCCTCTTCCTGTTCACCAACCCGTTTGCCGACTTCGCGAAGCATCCAGCCCACTGCTTTTTGAATCAGGTCCTCTTCGTCCTTCAACAGTAGCGTGGCAATGCGCAGGGTCTCGGTCACATCGCCTTGCTTGATGTAATGGAAGGTTGCGAGGATGGCGATCCGTCGTTCCCACAGCGATTTTGATTTCGCCAGCCGCGTGAGAATTTGTTTCCTCATTGCTGGTTTATCGGCCAACCAGCCGCCGACAATATGCTCGGCCGACATATCGACCAAGTCCGAGTTGTTGATGAATTTTGTGCTCTTTAGGTAGAGCGTAGCAATGCGCTTTTGCGTCTTCTCGTCGCCTCGTTGATAGAGGCGCACCAGCAGCATCAGACCAACAGCCCGCGCTTCATGCCAGCTCGATTTCAACAGCGGCAGCGCGACTTCAAGCCCGGCGTCTTTCATGTCGCGCACGAGTGCGCGCAACACCGGCACCCTGATGCCCAGAAATACATCTCCCGCCCCATATTGCCCGGCGCCGGTTTTAAAAAATCGCTGCGCGAATGCGGCGACGCGGCCACTGCCAAGCTTGGTCAGCGCAACCAGTGTCGTTGCCGCTGTTGGTTGCGGCGTCGCTGAAAACGTTTCGGTTCGCCGCTGTCGTTGAGTCGTACGAATTATTGCGGGCTTGGCGGCTTCCCGCTTTGCGATTGTTGCCACTGTGTCTCCAGTTGTGGTCCGGTTTTGTAATGCGGTACGCGTATCGCCAGACGGTAATAGCGCTGGATAAAACCGTTGGAGCCTTTGACTTCGCTCGACCAATATTGGTCTGCCAGTTGCAGATTTCGTTTTTCATCCATCAGAAAATAGTTGCGTGAGCCGCTACCGCCAAAAATATACAGCTTGCCGTCAATCACCTTCCATGTATCCGGCTCACCTCCCCACGGAATACCGTAGACGATACCGTTCGAACAAAAGCCACCGTACTGCGGCGCATATTTGGCTGGCGCGCTGGTGAACAATGCCTTGTGTTCTTCGCTTGCGAAGCGGTAGGTTGCACCATCGTACGTAGCCTTGATATCGGCCTTGCCAAGAGTCTGCTTGCCGAGTGTGAAATAGGCCACCGGATCATGTCCTTTCAGCATCAACACGCTATCGGCACCATCCGCAACACTGTTGTACGGGCCGGGAGATGCACACGCGGCTAGCGTCATCGCTGTCGCAAATGCAACGATAAATCTAACGACTGTCGCGCTAATGCACGAATTGGTGATGTTCATTTCAATCCTCTTTAATCAAGTTTCTTTGTCAATGATAAAACTAAGCCCGTCGTCGCGCCGAAGGCAGTGACACACCCACGTCCAGCCCATGACGCCAAGGTGCAGACGCAAATGTCTCTACCAGAAAATTCACGAACGCGGCTACGCGTGGGCTTTTGTGTTTTCCAGGCAGATAGACAGCCGACATCGGCAGCGGTTCACGTTGGTGCACATCGGTGAGGATCGGCGTCAACCAGCCAGCGCGAATGCCGTCGCTAACAATCACATCGGCCAGCCTGATGATGCCGACGCCGGTTGCTGCGAGCTGTAACAGCGTTTCGGCGTTATTGGCGTTCACATTGCCTTTCACCTCGATGGATTCGATACCGCTCTTTGTCGAAAATGGCCAGCGACGTAATTGTGGTGCCGCGCTGATGGAGAGGCAGTTGTGGTTCAGCAAATCCTGCGGCGAGCGTGGTGTGCCATGCTTTTTAAGATAAGCCGGCGACGCACAAATGACGCGTTGCAAATCGCATATTTTTCTCGCCGTTAACGAAGAGTCGCGCAGCACACCGCTGCGAATGGCGATGTCGGCCCCCTCCTCCATCAAGTCAATGACGCGATCTGTGATGTTGATATCGATCTCAATTTCTGGATAGCGCTCAAGAAAGCGCGGCAACGCAGGTGCCAGTTGATGCAGCCCAAACGCAACGCCGGCGTTCACGCGTAACAATCCTTTTGGGCTTTTTGAAAAACGCGTCACCTCTTCTTCGGCCTCGCTGATGGCGTTGAGGATTTGCCGGGCACTGGAGAAATAGGCTTCGCCTTCGGCTGTGAGCGCGAGTTTTCGCGTGGTGCGGTTCATCAACCTCACGCCGAGGCGGTCTTCCAGCCGTGTCACCAGCTTGGAGAGCGCCGATGGCGTCAAATCCAGATCGCGCGCGGCGGCAGAAAAGCCGCCCAGCTCAACAGATCGCACAAACGCTCTCATTTCTCCGGGGGCATCCATTTTTTCTCCACGACTTATGAATTTATTTCAGCAATGTTATGCATTGCAGGCAGATTGTGCACTAGCAAGACGACACAATATGATGTGCATCGCATTAAATTATGTTGACCCTGAAAACTATTATGAACAACCCGAACAAAATTTCGATTAAACAAAACGCCCGCCAACTTCGCCAAAATGAAGTTTCGCGGCTCCTGAATTCAGTGACCGCAAGGATCACCGATTGGTTGCGCGTGCAGCACGAAGCTGCATTACGCCGTCCGCAGGGTTCGCTTCGCATGCGGACAGCCAACGCCACACCGGTTTAAGCATTAGCGGCGGTTTTGTTGGGGCGGTATAATTACCGCCCATCACAAAATGAAGTCGCCATGAAACGCGTTCGCAGCAAGTCCCCACTCCGTTTGACCCGTGATGCCGAACGATTAATCACGCTATCGACCGGTTTGGCTGTCTCGGGCAGCCGCGCGGAAGATCGCGTGTGGGAGGCGGAAATTTCAACGCTCGTCGTGAAAGCGATAGAAGGCGGCAATGATCAGGTGCTCGAAACAGCGCTCGATCACACGTTCCAGAGCAGCCCCATCGCGCATGATGTTCTCGCCGAGCTCATCGAAGCCGCAGCAGAATCAACCCGCTTGACCGTCGATGGCGCCAACTGGGATGTACTGCTGCTCGCGTTACCAATGGTGGCGTGGTCGCGTTACGCCATTCCGTCCGGCCCTGTGTCGCTGGAAATCAATGACGCCGTCGTCATGCATTTGCAGGCGCACGTGCTGGCACATGATGCGCGCGCAGCCATGAGCCCATATCTGTACAGCATCGACCAAATGCCGCGCGATTTTTCCAACGTGCGCAAAATGACCGTCAAGCTTGGCGAAGCCGCGATTCACAACACCCGCCCGCGTTTTGATTATTCCCGCGCGCCCGAAACAGCGCCGCTGCCCGCAGATTCTCGTTTTTTGCTGGCCGCTGTTGCCGTTCCGGAAGGCGCGCCGCTGTTTCGTTGGCAGGAAAAAACCGAAAAACTTACCCGCACCGATTGTCTCGAACGCTGGGTTGCACAGGGTCGCCCGAATCTTGCGCGGCTGCTGCCGGGCACCGCGTTCGAATGCTGTCTGCCTGACGCATATTTTCATAATTGTCGCGAATCCGACCGGCGCGTGCGGCCTTATTCATTGCGGGCGGCAGTCGGTTTTCTGGAAGACACCCTGAAAACCAGTGCCGGACATCTGCGTGTGGTCGTTGCAGGTGTCGGTGACGAGATGGTGGACGAATATCGCATCGGCTTCACCCGCCGCGGGCAGGATGAAATTTTGCACGGCGTGGTGTGGCCATTGTTCGGGCGCGAGGATGATGAACAAACAGATTTGGGCAAACCGACCCCGCGCGAGGAAATCGAAGCCATCTTCAAAGAATGCAAAGTCGGCGAAGTCCTGAAGCTCCCCGGCCTGTTCGCGCCTGAGTTCTGTGAGGACTGTGGCGCGCCCCTGTTCGTCGATGCCGACAAGGAAATGGTGCACGCTGAAATGCCGGAAGAGGCAGATTCGCCGCCTGCGCACTACCACTAGCATTGGCGGGCCTTTCCGGGCAGTTTTGCTCTGAAAGCCGCCTCAAATGGCATTCTACGTAATATTTGTCTGTTTTTAGCGCGCGGAGACGCATGGCGGCCTCTGCGCCGCAGCCACGCCCGCAACATCTGCCGCAATCACGGTATGCATGAGGTTTTTCACTTCAGCAGGGCGACTCGCTGTGGTAACGTCTTGGTCGTTGTTCTAAAAGTAATTTCTTGCGCAACTCTCGTAGGTTGTTTTTGCTACGGTTGAAGTTGAGGTTGGTAAAGGGCTGGTGCCAACAAGTTTTGCATTGCGCAGAAAGCGCCCATCCCGAAGGTGACTTTTCAACATGAAATTGCCCAGCAAAATTCCGCAGTTCATCTTTGCCGCTGCGTTAGCTGCTGGCAATGCCTGGGCACAAGCGCCAGGCGCGCCGACCATCGGTGCTGCCGCCGCTGGCGATGCGAGCGTCTACGTATCGTTCTCGCCCCCAGCTTCAGTAGGTGGAAGTGGCATCACCAGTTACACCACAACATGTAGCCCGGGCATTGGCTTGGGCACAACGACCGGTAGCGGCGCAACGGCACCCATCGCTGTTGCGGGCTTGGTGAACGGCACTGCCTACGGTTGTTTCGTCACCGCCAATAACAGCACGGGCAGCAGCGCGCCATCGGCAACGGTGCAGGTCACGCCGGTGGCCGCTGCGCCGCTGACGCTGATCGGCGTGAAATCGCGCAAAACCCACGGCGCTGCCGGTGCGTTTGATGTCCCCATCAATACTGCAATTGCCATCGACGGTGCGGTCAGCGTTGAGCCACGCACCATCGGTGTAGGTGTAAGTGCGGGCCACAAGATTGTGTTTCAATTTAACGCCACCGTCACCTCGGTCGGGCCAGTCACCGCTGTAGATGAATTTGCGGCAACCGTTGCCGCCACGGTGGCGCAATCGGGCAATGAAGTCGTGGTGACGCTCACCGCCCTTGCAGACAACAAGCGTGCGAGTGTTTCGTTGCCGACCGTCAACGGCACTGCTGTCAACGCCGCCGCCGCGATTGGCTTTCTTGTCGGTGACGTAAATGAAACCCGGTCCGTGACGGCGAGCGACATCAGTATTATTAAAGCGCGATCTGGCCAGACAACAACAGCCGCTAATTTCCGCTTTGATGTGAACGCCACTGGCGCAATAAATTCGGCCGATATTTCCGGCTCAAAATCACGCTCCGGATCGTCACTCGCCGGGGTCGGCGGAATTTTGGCCGGCACGATCATGTTTGTCACACAAGTGCCGACGATGAACGATTTCGCCAGTCGTGCATCGACCTTCGGCAATCATCGCGCCAGCATGGATTCGGTCGTGCGCGGCGGCGATCTGATGGTCCGCTACCCCGATGGCGTTATGCGCAACCTCACCCGCGAGGCCGGCTTCGGCATGGATGGCATGCAGCTCGCTAACGCCATCGCGGTGCGTGAACCGACTGTGCATTGGAGCGGTACGAAGGCGGTGTTCAGCATGGTGGTCGGCGCGCCGACGGCACAATTTCAGGTGGCTACTTATTATTGGCAGATGTATGAAGTGTCGGGCCTCATTAAAGGCCAGACGGCGGTAATCACAAAAGTGCCCAACCAGCCAGCCACGTACAACAACATTTCGCCGCTGTACGGCACCGATGACCGCATCCTGTTCACCTCCGACCGGCCACGCAACGGTGCCGCCCATCTGTATCCGCAGTTGGATGAATACGAGAGCACGGCCACGGTCACCGGTATCTGGAGCCTCAATCCATCGACTGCCGATTTACGCTTGCTCAACCACTCACCCAGTGGTGCGTTTTCACCCACCATCGACAGTTTTGGCCGGGTGATTTTCACGCGCTGGGATCATCTGCAGCAGGACCAGCAAGCCGATGCTGATCGCGCGGCACCCGGCGCACCACCCAACGGCTCATTCAACTACGCCGACGAATCTGTCGGCGCGGCAGCGTTGCTGAACAATCGCAATGAAGTCTATCCCGAGACGCGTGCCGACAGCGTCAGTGCCGCGTTCGGCCCCGTAAATGGATATACCTCGAATTTCTTTACGCCGTGGCAGATCAATGAAGACGGTACAGACGAAGAAACGCTCAACCATGTGGGCCGACATGAGCTTGCGTATGGCTTTATTCCGCGGTCATTTAATTCGGACCCGGCATTGTCTGACAACACCAACGATAGTCTTCACGCCAACCAAAAAACGGTGCGCATGGATGGTGGCCTGTTCCATCTTCGTGAAGACCCGGTTAACCCCGGCACTTATGTCGGTATCGCCGCGCGCGAGTTTGGATCGCTGTCCTCAGACCAAATCGTCAAACTCACCGGCGGGCCCAGTCTTAATGGCGAGAATATGGTGCTCAGCGACGTGACCGCGCCCGGCATGGGGCTGGCGTCGCCCGGCGGACGCTTCCGTAATCCGTTGCCGATGGCATCGGGCAGCCTGATCGCCAGCCACACACCGGCGACCTCGGCAACGGTCGCTCAGATCACCGAATTTCGACTCAAGCCACTCACACTCGACAATGGCTCCGGACTTTATCTGCCCGGCGCATCAATGACGGGTGGCTTGACCAAGGCGGTGTCGTGGTGGAGTCCGGATGCGTTGCTCACCTTCAACGGTTTGCTATGGGAAATAGAAGCAGTTGAAGTCGTGGCCCGCGCCCGACCGGTCCGGCCTGCGCCCCCGCTGGAGGCACCGGAGAGCGCAGTCTTCGTCGAAGAGCAAGTCAACGAAGCCGCATTGCGCACGTGGCTTCGGAACAACAACCTCGCCTTGATCGTCACGCGCAACCAAACCTCGCGCGATCGCGGCGATTTGCAACAGCCATACAACCTGCAAGTGCCGGGTGTTGGCGGCGCAAAGACGGTCGCGCCGGGCAATGGCCGCGTATACGACATCTCGCATTTCCAGATTTTTCAGGCGGACCAGATTCGTGCTTACAGCGGTGGCACGGTGGGGCGACGCGTTATTGCCCAGACATTGCATGATGCAGCAGGCAAGAATATTCCCAATCCCGGTGGTCCTGCCGGAAGCGTGAAGATTGCGATTGATGGTTCCACAGCAGCCTTTGTTCCTGCGCGTCGCGCGCTGGCGTGGCAAACCACCGATGCCGCCGGCAATCCAGTCGTGCGGGAGCGTGTGTGGATCACGGTGCAGCCGGGCGAGGTGCGCGTGTGTGCGTCGTGTCACGGGGCGAATACGAAGGATCAGGCCGGGCAGAATACGCCCACGAATAAACCTGAGGCCCTGCGGGAATTGTTGCGGGCGTGGAAGCTGTTGCCGCCGTAATTGTCCGAGGCTTCGACGTTAAGCCGCAATCAGATTCGGCTCCTGAATTGGATTGAAATCCACCCAGTCGCCATCGCGCCATTCGCCTTGGGCTTGCTCGATATCTTTGGCACCGCTCGCGTTCAGATCTCTGATCACATATTTTTCATTTGTCTGCCGCGAAATGCGTACGGCAAGAATGACGCCGGCCGGCCGCAGATTTGGCAGCTGCCGCGATTGTTCATCCTGCATGCCGCCCATCGCACCGACCAATGAACCGGTATAAGCCGCCACCCCGGCTGCAGCCAGCGCGACCACCGGCCCGCCAACAAGGCCGACCGCACCTGCGGCCAGTCCCGCTGTCAATGCCGTGGCGACGGCGGATTTATTTTCTGATTCCTGACCGGGATTCTCGTCCTGAGTCACCTTCTCAATTTCGGGGGCTGTTGATGTGCCGTGCTGTCCGGGCGGATTGTTGTGAAAAATGCATATGTCGGCGCGATCAACATAACGAACGATCGCTGCGGCTGCCACATCGGCTTTCGCCTTGGTTTCAAAGCGCCCTGCAATAATGCGATCCATAAACACTCCCCGCTTCCAGTTGGCATAACTTAATAAGATCGCTGCCGACAAATCGGCAACTCGTGCCAACGATACTAAGTCGCGA
>JANOQY010000058.1:0-2326 GCA_031414995.1 Betaproteobacteria bacterium | reverse complement strand
GTCGACCACTTGCGGGCGGCCGTTCGGCGACATCAGGTTGATCTTCATCTCTCCATCACCGTAAACGTGCACATGCGCGGGTTCGTGGTCTTCGAGATAGATAGCTATCCGGAAACCGGCTTCGCGATGCACCGTTACCATATGCTATAACCCAATTGGATGGGTTTTTCAAGATCATCTATCATCGGGCAGCAATTCACGAAAGCGCGCCTGAACGGCGGCCATGTTGCCTTCGGGGTCTTGGGCAAATTCCTCGGTCATTAGTTTTGTGGTCTGGTCGAGCAATAAATCCACATCCAACCCGCGACCGCGTGCAAGGTGAAGCAGGTTTGCGATCAGGTCAGCGATAGCGTCTCGCGCAGCGTCAACTCCCGTTACCGCAACAAAATCGGTAAGTGCGGCCAGCGCCCATTCGGCGCGGTCGGCATTGGTAACGTCGTCCATTGGCTTGCCTGCTGCTGTGGTTCGGTGGGCAGTTTATGTTCTTGCTATGTTCTAGTCAAGATGGGCATTCACCGTCAATGATAAGGCTCGCAAGCAATACCGTCGCCATCGCCGGGGCTGCCGCGATAGAGCGGGGCTTTGCCGGCGGCGCGGACTTCCTTGCAAACCATCTCTCCCCTTTAGGGGAGAGATACGAAGCCTTATCGCTGCAAGCGATTAGGCGAAGTTGAGAGGGGGAGTTCGCGCAATATCCTCACCGTCCAGCCCCTCTCCGCTGCGACTAGGCGACAAGTCGCCAAGTCTCGCACCTCTCCCCTAAAGGAGAGAGGGGTTGAAGGTCAGTACGACCAAAGGAGCAGCGGTTTTGAGGAACGAGTCGCGGGCCATTGCAAAGAAATGGCATGGGGGTGGTTAAGTGGAGGTTGAAAGGAGTATTAGCCCGCTCCGGCAGATGGTTGGTATTTAGTGCATTTAGTAAACTGGCGCCGTAATTCCCTATTTCTGGTTTGCGGTCGATATCCGAACGGATATTATCTGGCGAATTACCCAGACAAATTTAGTGATGCATATGCACACCATAATTAGAATATAATTTAGACCATAAAGAAGCCATTCCGGCAAAGGCCTTGCGCCAAAGCTTGCAGCGCATGCCCCAAACGCTGCGATTGCTAACCACAAAAGGTTTTCTGAAAAGATATTCCAGAGGTAAGCTTCAGATGTTGATTTTTTGAGGACACGAAATTCTGGTCGATCAACTACTGAAAAAATGAAGGCTGTTGTAGCCGACATCATACCCAACAAGGTCAGGATTGGCCCTACCCACGTTCTCGCGATTATGGCGGTTTCCTCAAAATTGACCGCAAAAAGAATTGGGCCGCCGTAGTGCGGGATCGCCCACAACAACACGGTCAACAAAATTCCAACCACCGCGTCGAAATAACCTTGAAATTTCCAATACATCACCAAATCTCGTTGGCAGTCGCAGCCATTGGAAAACGTTCCTTATTTTCGGCATAAGCACCTTCAATAATTCTGAACGCATCATCCGAGGCAACTGCTCTTGACCTTCCATCCAATTTCATAAAATTTTCGGTAGAAACAAGATAGTCTTGCAGCATATCGAGAGGCCGTCTGCCTTTTGCAGTTTTCCCTGTCACTTTTAGATTGGTGAGTGCCTCACGGCTTCTCGGATTTCGAAACAAGCGTTCAGCTAAAGCCCTAAGGTTTGTGGGCTGTCCCTTAACCGATGCCTTAAGGATCAGTTTTGCAGATTGTGCTTCGCCAGCACGGCGGCATGCCCCAAAAGCAGCCGCTAGATTGCCATCTGCTTCAGCGATAGATTCTGCTTCAGCGGTCAAAGCTTCAACTTCTAAAATCGATACCGATTCAAACTTCGAAAGTTCATCGAGCACAGCTTTTTCAAAAAGGGGCAGAAACTTTGGTGAATTTTCAAGCTTACCTCTCGCTTTAAAATATAAATATTCGCCAAGTCGCGCTAATCTTGGTGCATCACGATTGAACTCGGCTGCAACAATTCCATCGTCGAAAATGACGATATGCGCCCAATCCAGAACCCCAGCGCTTTTTGCAATTTTTAAGGGTGTTATCGCACCTTGATCTTCAACCAGAGGCAAATCTGCCCTTTTTATGCGCGCAAATTGCAATCGTAATGGAAACTCCTGGCGCGTTACGAAAAGCGCAAACAAGATATCGTCGGATGAAGTGGGTAAGTAACGACCTTGGTCGTTGAAAGGCAGCGTTGCTATATGCTCGACGGCTTGCCGTATTCCATCCAGGACGGTGTCGGCATGGGCCAGCCTAAAAAAGAAGACCTTCCTTAGGACTGACTTTTCACCGATACTTGCCATAACGGCCCCTACTC
>JANOQY010000057.1:0-2596 GCA_031414995.1 Betaproteobacteria bacterium | reverse complement strand
GTCGAGGCTAGGATGGCAGAATTCGAAGCTCATCAGCAAGTAGAATGACACCGGATCTTTCAGATGAAGCTAGGCAAGTTCTCCGGCAAGGACTGGTAATCGAACACCCGTCGCGCGATCAATCAGTTCATCTAAGTCAACATGCCAGCCAGTTTTGTAGCGAAGCCAAGCTGATACGTCGGCCTTGGTCACCGGCACGGGCGATTTTTCCCCATTTTTAACTGCCAGTATTGCCCGCACCGGTGAATGAATGAAGGTTCCGATCCGGACGCCTGCAGGAAAATTCTGCTCATTGGTTAGTTGCGTTTCGATTTGTGCGGCCTGTTCGTCGATTTGCACCTGGCGAAGTGCGTCAGGTTGACATCGTCCAGTAGCGATGTCTCGAGCGACAACCGCGTAGTCAATAATATCGGACCGATTATTCAAATCGTTGTACGATAAGCGGCCGGCAATAGCCCCTGCTGCCGCATTAACTTCTTCAAACATTCGTTCATACATGGGAAAAATCCTTTCCCCGTATCTTTTAGAATTTTTTTTGAATATCGCCAACGACAGCTCTCTGGCTGTCCAACGAGCTACAGTGCGGAACAGACACCCAGTCGGCCATAAAGTCATATGCCGAACACCGACGATCATACATTTCAAGCATCTTCGCAAGATACCAGTGCCGTTTCGGATGCGTCGTGCAACCAAACGACACATAGCGACGGGCTGGATACCGTCAATCTTTCGGCACTGACGGGCTCAGAGTTGGCTATTTTGGCGCCAATGCCTAACTTTGTACCGCCTCTCGAAGGAGAAGCTGCTATGCTAGCCAACTTGCTCGGCGACGCGTTCGTCGCACTAATAAAGAGAGACTAATATGCACATGAAACAAGAACAAATTGTTGGTTATGTGCGTGTATCAACCGATGATCAAAGTGAACACCGTACCTCGCTCACTAGCCAAGAAGCGTTGATACGTGAGGATGCAGAGTCAAAAAACCAAATCGTAGTTCGGATGTTTGTTGATGCGGGCGAAAGCGGGCAGGACGCGCGGCGACCAGAATTCAACCGTATGCTTGAATTTGTCGAAAACCCGGCCAATGGTGTCAGCGAAATCAAGATATTCTCTTTGTCACGGCTCGGCCGAAATTTGGAAACTCAGGTTCAGACCTTTGCTCGTTTGAAACGAGCCAAGGTGCGGCTTCTTTCGCTAACCCAATCGTTCACCGACGATGCCCTAGGCGGTATGCTGCGCAACTTGATCGCCAGTTTCGATGAATATTTTGCCCTTGAAACAGGCAAGCACACCCGCCGAACAATGCGTAAAAATGCAGAAGAAGGCTTTTTCAATGGAGGCGTAGTACCATACGGTTATGAAAGTAAAACTGTTGAAGTGCGAGGCACGAAATCAAAGAAAAAGCTATTCATCCATCCACACCGTGCAAGCGTTGTGCGCAAAGTTTTCGGTCTTGCGACAGTTGGCAATGGTGCCGGGCCAATGGGGGCACGCGCCATTGCTGAATGGCTCAACTTGCACGGACACACGCTTGCCAATGGAAACAAATTCAACAACTCAAATGTAACAGGCATATTGCGGCGATGCCATTATCGCGGTCATTATTTCGACATGACATGTGATGAAAATGGTGGGCAGGCACCTGAATGCAATTGGGTCCGAGTGGAATGTCCCAGTATTATTTCTGACAAAACTATGGATGAGGTCGCGGCATTGCGCGCCTTACGGCGCCCCACTGTAACAGCGCCTAGGATCACGAATGGACCGACATTGCTCACCAAGATTGCCCGTTGTGGCACTTGTGGTGAAGGCTTGACTATCCGCACCGGTAAAGGCGGCCGATACGCCTACTATTCCTGTAACAAAAAGGTAAATACAAGCGCGAAAAGCTGCGATTGCCCGAATATTCGCCAAGAGCGCCTTGATGCTGTTGTGGTTAGTGCACTTGAGCGTCAAATTTTCGAGCCCAAGCGTTTGCAAATGCTTTTGACCGAAATGCTCGAGGAATCAGCCGAAGCTGATGCCCGGCGAGCCACCGATCTTGCGCGAACAAGGCAACAAAAAACACTTGCTGAGACAAATCTGCGTAAACTCTATGAGGCTCTCGCAGGCGAACATGCTTCGTTAAAAGATCCGGTTTTTACTAAGTTGCTGGCAGAACATCGAGAACGCATTGCGTCGGCAAGTGCAAGAATCGAAACATTGGAACGGCAAATTGGCTCGGGCAAAAAACGTGTTACCCCAGAGCTTATCAACGCCTTTGGCAAATTAGTTTTGGAGCGACTACGAGGAGACGACCCAACGCTTAGGAAAGCCTATGTCGCGCAGTTTGTCTCACAGGTAACAGTTGATCGAGCAGCTATCAGAATATCTGGCTCACCTAAAATGCTCGAGCGAGCAGTCGGTAAAACCGAACCGGCCATCATGGGCATGGTGCCCATTTTTGACCGGGAGTGGTGCCCCAGGCCGGACTCGAACCGGCACTCCTTTCAGAACAGGATTTTGAATCCAGCGCGTCTACCAATTCCACCACTGGGGCAACGGTGGAAGCCTCTAGCGGGGCAACCACCGTGATGCAAGCGCATCATTATTTCT
>JANOQY010000056.1:0-5316 GCA_031414995.1 Betaproteobacteria bacterium | reverse complement strand
GGATTGCTTGGATCGATCAATACGGACGCAGACGCATCGACCGTATCGGAGATACATTTGAACGCGATGTACAGACCAGAGTAACGCGACATCGCAAAACCATGCAGCCCAAGGTCAAGAATTTCCTGCACGCCGGTGGGATACAAAACCGGGATCATCGCGGCATCAAAAATATGCTCGGATTGGTGCGGCAACGTGGAAGATTTGCAGGCGTGATCATCGGCTGCAACCAGCAGCACACCGCCATGCTTGGATGAGCCTGCCGCGTTAGCGTGCTTGAACACATCACCCGAGCGATCCACGCCGGGACCTTTGCCGTACCAGATGCCGAATACGCCGTCGTACTTGGCACCTTCAAACAATCCAACCTGTTGTGAGCCCCACACGGCAGTGGCGGCAAGCTCTTCATTCACGCCGGGCGTGAAGAAGATGTGATTTTCTTTAAGGAATTTCTTGGCTTTCCACAACGCCTGATCGTAGCCACCCAGTGGTGAGCCACGATAACCGGAGATGAAGCCCGCCGTATTTAGCCCCGCTGCGAGATCGCGCTGACGCTGCATCATTGGCAAACGTACCAATGCTTGGGTGCCATTCATGAAGGCACGACCCTGCGTCAACGCATATTTATCGTCGAGGGTAACTGTGGAAAAAGTGGACGGCTGGGCGGCATCGATTGATGCCTTGGTGGCAACTACGGCTGACATTACAACTCCTCAAATTTTGTTTGCGGATCTGACGCGACGATGCATTGACGCAATGCACGCGATTCGCGTTGTGGGCCTACCGCTTCAGGGGATTTTGTCCCCTAAGCAAGGCGGGCGCAAGTATAGCCGCAATGATTGTATTTGCGAAATGACACACTGACTGTACATAGCAACGGATTTGCCATAAAAAACGCAGATCGCCTATTGGCGCGGTGTTCATGGCACATATGCCCGGTGAAGCACGCCAGTGCTAGAGTTTCCGATTGATGTACTATTTCAACTTTAAAGGCGAACCGCATGACGTGGAAATTAGCACAGGCACCGACCCAAGCAGGCCGAATAGCCATCGTTACCGGTGCAAATATCGGCTTGGGCTTTGAAACAGCGCTGGCACTCGCGAGTAAGGGTTGCAAGGTCATCCTGGCATGCAGAAACATCGACAAAGCCGAGGCCGCCAAATCCAGCATCGTGGCGCAACACCAGACTGCTGAGGTTGAGTGCATGAAGCTCGATCTGAGCGGCCTAAAATCGGTTCGCGAATTCGCGACCGCCTACGCAAAGCGCCACAAAAAGCTGGATCTATTGATCAACAATGCGGGCATCATGATGCCACCGTTTTCATTGAGCGAAGATGGCTTTGAAAGCCAGCTTGCGGCTAATTATCTTGGTCACTTTGCATTGACTGGTTTATTGCTGCCGTTGATCGTCAACAGTCCGAATTCGCGCGTGGTGAGCTGGAGCAGCATCGCGCACAAATGGAGTGGCATTCACTTTGACGACATCAACTTCAAGACCGGCTACAGCGAACGCGAAGCATATGGCCAAAGCAAACTCGCCTGCCTCATGTTTGCGTATGAATTGCAGCGACGATTGAGCAAGGCAGGGAAGTCGATCCTTTCCGTTGCCGCGCACCCGGGAATTTCTCACACCAATCTGTTTCAGCATCTGCCGATGGCCGCGCGCATATTTGCGCCGTTGGCCGGATTGATGTTGCAATCAGCCAAAGGTGGTGCCCAGCCGACGCTATACGCTGCACTGGGCGACGACATTCACGGCGGCGATTATTGCGGGCCGCGTGGCTTACGTGAAATGCGCGGCGCACCGGTAAAAGTCAGTTCCGATAAACGCTCGCACGATGAGGATGCCGCAGCGCGATTGTGGTCGGTGTCGGAAGAAATGACCGGCGTGCGGTTTTTAAGCGCTTAATCTGACAATCGGTAACTTCTGCTAACCTTAATTTCGTTCGCCCAGCCTTGTGGATTCTATATGAAAATGAAACGTCTACCCGCATACATTCTCAAACGGTCTTCGCTGCTTGGCTTCGCGCTACTACTTGTCGGTACGAGCGCAACGGCACTGTCGACGATACCGCCTTCCGCACTGGTGTTGTCAATCAATGTTGTACCCCGCACTTCAGCTGTGGGCACGCCACGCAGCATAATCGTCCATGGTGCATCCGGCCCGGTAACGTTCGATGAATCATTGATCGCAACGACAGGCACGTTAGTGATTAGGATGACACCGGAAATCGTTGGCCTTTTGGCATCCCCGCAGGTTTTGACCTATACGCCACGGAATCTCGGTAATGTGCGCGTGATGCTTAAACTTCTTGATGGCACCACTTCTGAGGGACAAATGGAGACGGTGGCAGGCGGGCGCTCGACTGTGAATCTGGAAGGAATGTGGTTCGATCCCGCGACCAACGGCTCTGGCGTTTCATTTCATCATGCGGCAAACAGCGATGTCGTTTTTGCTACGTGGTTCCTTTACGGATCACCGACCTCACAACAACCCCTTCCGAGCCCGCGATGGTATTCGCTGCAAAACTTGCGCTGGATGCAGAACGGCACTTTGCTCGTTGGCATAGTCTACGAGGGGCGCGCGAGCAATGTGAATTCATCTTGTGCCTCAGGCGATGACTGCCCGCGTCCGTCTGCTGAATTGAGGCCGGTTGGTTCGGTCAGCGTCACGGTGATCGACCAAAACAACTTGCGCGTCGAGGCATTTGATCAGTATGGCCGCAGCGCGTTTGCGTCATCGCTGCGGCGACTCTAATTCTAGGAAATCTCTATGCGAAATCCGACGCTACAAAATTGGTTGCCCAGTACTGCGGGTATCTTCACGATTGCAATCGGCCTGACGCTTGGCATGTCGCCGGCGCGCTTGCAGGCGAATGAGCCTGCGACGGCTGACGAGATCGCAAAGCGCGTCTCCCTTGGCCCCGCAGACGGCCTCGATTATCTGTTGGCGGCGTATCCAAATGTAGGGATCATCAATCAGCCGAGGACGGTGTTCATGCACCAGAGAGTCGGTTGCATACCAAACGATGCAGCACTTGACACCTCGGCGATGGAAGCCAACGGCTTGGTGGTATTGCGGAACCGTCCCAGATTTGGTGTGATCTGCACCGGAATCGATCCACCTAGACTCCTGCGTTTCGAATTTGTGATTACTCCTACAAAGGCGGGCCCACTCAGGATACGCGACGAAAGGAGCGGGTCAGAAATTACGATACAAACCTTACCTGCATCGCCACCGTCGAAATTTGACACCAACGGCATGTGGTTTGATGCCGCAACGAATGGCTCTGGCGTTGCTCTCCATCATCGGCGCGGCAAGACTGACGCGGTGTTTGGCACATGGTTTCTCTATAACAACAATAGTGAGTCACGCTGGGTTAGCTTTCAGTCAGCAAACTGGCAACAAGATGGGAGTGTCCTTGAAGGATTGCTGATCGAAACGCGTGGAGGTTGCCAATTCCCGAGCCTTGTCGCCTGCCCTGCGGTAGGCAACTTTCGAACTGATCCGCCACAAGATTTATTTTCCGCGACACCTTCCCGTGTTCGTATCACGTTCCAATCCGCCACACGCGCCCGCGCTGAAGTGCTGAGTCTTGGCGGCGCAGTGCTATTTACCTCAGAGCTGACGAAGCTGCAGTTTTAATCGCCCGCAAATGGCGATGTATTCAGGACAAAAGCGTTTTTATTGATCCGGCGATTGAACATGTTGAAAATTCTTGCTGGACTTCGCCGCTCCCAATAACGTAGATCGCCTATTGGCGGGCTTCTACGGACACTTTTGCCATGAAATTCCCGCCAATGCTAGTGGTTTGCGATTATTATGCAGCAGAGTAATCACGCGTCACGGTCAATCAACATGCAATAAAAAGGTCTCAATGCCGCTTGCAGTAGACTAGAAGCATGTCAACAATTTCCACAAACAGGCGCTCATTGCAGCCGTTGATTGCCGCGATATTGCTCTTGTGCGCAACGGCAGCTTCGATGCTCGTGCGCGCCGCCGACCCGCCCGGCACATTTAAGGAAGGCACCAGCGGCGATGCGGTCTGCACGCGCTGCCACGGCGCGAACGAAAAAAAACCGATCCTGTCGATTCATCGCACGCGTCACGGCGTGGCAGGCCAGCCGGGGTGCCAAGCCTGTCATGGTTCCAGTCGCGGGCATGTGCGACATATGGACGACGCCGCGACGCGCCCGCCACCGGATTTTGTGTTTAGCGGCGTGAATAAATCCTCGCCTGAAGTGCAAAGCCGCACCTGTCTTAATTGTCACAGCACAGGCAAGCGCAGCCACTGGCAAGGCAGCGCGCACCCCGGCAGCGACGTGACGTGCTCATCCTGCCACGAAGTCCATCAGCCGCAGGACAAAGCGCTGTCGAAGGACACACAGCGCGAGGTTTGTTTCGCCTGCCATCAGACGCAGCGCGCGCAAGTGCATTATCTTTCCTCTCATCCGATTGCGTCGGGCAAGATCGCGTGTTCGGATTGTCACAATCCGCATGGCTCGACCGGTCCGAAGTTGCTCGTCAAAAATACAGTCAACGAAACCTGCTACGGCTGCCACGCCGATAAGCGCGGCCCATTTCTGTGGGAGCATCCGCCGTCTTCGGACGATTGCAGTAATTGCCACACATCACACGGATCAAACATCGCGCCGTTACTGAAAGCGCGTCCGCCGTGGCTGTGTCAGGGTTGCCACGCCGGTAGCCAGCACACCACACCGCCGCTCAGCGGACGCGGGCTGCCATCAGCGGCGGGCGGCACTGCTGCGTCACAACAACTATTGCTGCGTGCATGCGTCAATTGCCATTCTGCCATTCACGGCAGCAATCATCCCTCAGGCCCACGGTTTACGCGCTAGAGAGGACACATGACGCGCCAGGATCTGAAACCGATCAATATGCTTGCATCAGCGAAAGCCTTGTCGCGTGGCTTGATCGGCGCGCTGTTTGTATCCACAGCAATTGCTGCACCCGACGCAAACCAGAGCGATAAAGATGCGGACGCCATCGCCGAATTAACGCGACCGCAAAGCAAGATCGAGATCGGCGCAGGCGGCATTAGCGAGGGTTCGTTCGCAGCGGGCAATATCATTGGCATCGGCCGAAAAGACAATTTCCTGATCGGCAACTTCGATCTGCGCGGCAGCCAATACAGCTACGGCAATAGCAGCGATGACAAAACGCGCTGGCGCCTGACCGGCACTAATCTCGGTCTCGATTCGCGCAGCTTGGCGGGCGAATACGGTCGGCAGGGTAAATATCGGATCACGTTTGGCTATGATGAAATCCCAAAATTTATTTCCGATAGTTACCA
>JANOQY010000055.1:0-11377 GCA_031414995.1 Betaproteobacteria bacterium | reverse complement strand
GCGATGTATCAGGCAATCGATGCCAATGCTCTCAAGACGACGGTGATGCGCGGGCTATCCATTCCTACTGGCATCGCGCTGCCCGCTGGGCCAGCCGCCGGCGTTCCCGCAGCGATGGAGCGTCGCCATCTGTTTGATCCCGCAGCTGCCAAAAAGCTGCTCACTGAAGCGGGCTATCCAAACGGCTTTGGTTTTACGTTTCATTGCCCGAATGATCGCTACGTGAACGACGAAAAAATCTGCGTCGCGATTGCCGGCATGTGGGCGCGCATTGGTTTGAATGCAAGAGTCGAAACGATGACCAAGGCAAACTTTTTCCCCAAGGTGCAAAAGCGCGATACCAGCGTCTTTCTGGCAGGTTGGGGCGGCGGCGCGACTGATGCCATTTTTGTGCTCAAGCCGGTGATGCACAGCCGCGACGGCAAAGGTTCAGGCGATTCCAACTATGGTGACGCTAAAAACGCGGAACTCGATGCCCTGATCGATAAAGCTGAAGGCGAGATGAATCTCGTGGAGCGGCAAGGGCTGATCAACAAAGCCACCCAGCTTATCCACGATGAAGTGCATGTCATCCCGCTACATCGGCAAGTGATTCCGTGGGCCTCACGCAAGAACGTGACGGTGTTGCATCGGCCGAACAACTTGTTGGATTTACATTGGGTGGTGATTAAGTAGTTGGGGGTTGTGCCGGATATTATTGTTCGCTATCGGCTAGGAGCGTTCTTCCACGCCGCTCCTCCAAATAGCTCCAAAGCAGACATTGGGCAACGAGGCTCCGTTAGTTGCATTCGATTCTACTCCTTACTATAATTAATTATGTAAGGAAAACTGGAGCTTATGATGACAACAGACGCGACCCTTACGAGTAAGGGCCAAACGACAATTCCTAAGGAGATTAGGGATAGCTTGGGCATGAAAGCTGGAGACAGGATGACATTCACGCTGATGCCTGACGCAACTGTCGTCATGCGCGTGAAGAGCAAGAGTCTTACAGAGTTGGCTGGCGCTCTGCAAAAGAAGGGGCGGAAACCGATTCCTGTTGAGCAACTGTCACGTTAATGCTCGGGATCGACACTAACGTTCTCGTGCGTTTTCTGGTCCGCGACGATGAGACGCAATTTGAAAAAGCGCGCAAGCTAATCAAGCGTGAAGTTTCAGCGGGCCGCCGCGTTTTTGTAAACCAGTTGGTTCTGATGGAAACCGAATGGGTGCTTCGAAGCCGGTATGGCGTGAAGAAAGATCAGATCATTGATTCGATTTCGAGCCTCCTGGATGCGAATGATCTTCAAATTGAGGATGAGCCCTCGGTTGAGGAGGCCGTTTTTGTCTGGAGGGACAGTAATGCCGAATTTGCCGACTGCCTGATTGGTGCGAAAAACCGTCGGCTGGGATGCAGAGCAACGGCATCATTCGATCAAAAGTCATGGAAGTTACCCGACTTTGTCTCAGTCTAAATGGACAAGACTTGTGTCGCAGGTCGGCCACAAGGGGTCATATGTCATCGCACTTCAACTTGCTCCATTGCGGACATTCGTAGCGCACTCATTCGTTTCTTTGCTACGGGAAAGTAGACGCATTGAGCCCAGTGGAGCGACAAGGGCTGATCAACAAAGCCACTCAGCTTATCCACGATGAAGTGCATGTCATCCCGCTACATCGGCAAGTGATTCCGTGGGCCTCACGCAAGAACGTGACGGTGTTGCATCGGCCGAATAACTTGTTGGATTTGCATTGGGTGATGATCAAGTGACGACTTGCAAAATACGGCCTGTCTCAAGCGAGCGCAACGACCGCGCAGCGATCATCTCTGGCGCAGGTCACGATGGAATTGGTGTGGACAGGTTGCGGGGGCTTGATTAGAGTTTGTGTCAGTCGCGCGCGCGGGCCAGATAGTGCTGGCGCAATCAGGCCAGCAACTCATTCATGTAGCGAATCCGTCCGGCCACGGACCGCATCATCTGCATACCAACCGCAGGGTCCAGTTTCAATAACATGATCAGCGCATCGCGGTCGATGGTGAGTAACTCGCAATCGCTGCGCGCAACGGCGGTAGCGGTGCGCGGAGAGTTGTCGACCAGCGCCATTTCGCCGAAGACACCGCCGGGCCCCAGTTTTTCGACGATTTTCCGGCCGATCGCGATCGCCACCTTGCCGCTGAGTACGATGTACATGGCTGTGCCTGTCTCGCCCTCATACATGATCCTTGCGCGATCCGGATAGCCCATTGTAGAGGCGTGTCCGAGCTTTGCACGCAAAGCCGCCAGCATCTTGGCGTCGAAAATCGGCTCGCTTTTGTAGCTACGGTGGCCAATTGTGTCTGGGCGCGCCGTGAGGCGTGCAGCGAGGAAGCGTAAGCGCTCGAACATGATGCTCATGAGCATCAATGCGAAGCTAGGCATCCGCTGGAACGACGACTCGGTTTCTTCGGCGTTGAGCGAATAGGCCATCGTCGCAATGCTGGCCGTTGCGGTCGCTGTGCGCGGCACGCCAATGCCTCCAGGCTGCTCGCTGATCACCGACATCTCGCCGAAGATGCCACCGGGGCGAATGGTTTCGATCAGCTTGCCTTTTGCCGTTAGCAGTACTTCTCCCTCGGCGAGCAAAAACATCCGGTGCGGTCTCGACTTGGCCAACAGTCCGCGTTTGTCAGTGGTATCGCCTTCGGAAAATATTTGCGACCCTGCTGAAAAATCCTCGAATTGTCCGCCGCTTTCGAAAAACGTCCGCGCGATATCCGCGTTGTAATAGCGGCTCGTCGATGAATAGAAAATGCCGATACCAGAATTTGAGGATTCACTGGTCATTAGGGTTTTCAGGGTAGCGCTGCGAATTGGGGGCGGCAGATTGTGGAAACCTATTCTGCTCGAATGTGGCGCTGCTAGGCAAACCCGACCGAATTAAGTTCCTTTTTTTATCCAACGAACCACACCCATCCGCCCGCAACAGCCAGATACCGCGCACACTTGCCGATACCCAGCATCAACAGCGTCAACCAAGGATTGATGCGCAGCCAGCCTGCCGCCACACACAAGGCGTCGCCGATCAGCGGTACCCACGACAGCAGCAGCATCCATTCGCCGTAGCGCTGCAACCACGTGAGCGCTTTACTTTTTTCTGGCTTGGCGGGAAGTGTGCGACCGATGCCGTAGGAAGTCATGCCGCCCAGCGTATTTGCGACGGTGGCGACGACGATGCATTGCCAGAACAGCGTTGGGAATTTCGCGAGCACACCGATTAGGACGATTTCCGAGTTGCCCGGCAACACGGTGGCGGAGAGGAATGCCGCCGCCGCGAGTCCCCATAGTCCAGCGTCGGGCGAGAAGTCAAACATGCGGTATCACGACAATGGGGCCAAAATAATGACAAACTCCAGCACTGGCGCGCCGTTTCAGCCAGAAAGCGCCTGAGAGCCGCACCAGTGCTAGACTTTTACGATAATATCTGCGCCGATGGTTTCCGCAGCAGTGAGATCGCGACGCGAGCGCAGCTCGGCGTAATAAGGCGTGAAATCGGGCGCGGTCGCGTCGAACAGTTCCTTGAAGCTGTCGATGACGAAGTAGGTTTCCTGAAACGTATCGATCTTGTAATTGGACTGCATCACACGCAGCAGATCAAAGCGGATGCGGTTCGGTTTTTCGCTAGTCACGCAATAGGGCAACTCGCCTGCCGATGACAGCGTGCCGGCACCATAAGTGCGCAACCCATTGCGCGTGCGGATCAGGCCAAATTCAACCGTGTACCAGTAAAGGCGCGCCAGATAGTCTAGGGCGTTGAGCCCTTTGGCCTTCACGCCGCCCTTGCCGTAGGCCTCAAGGTAATCGGCGAATACTTTGTTGAACAGTAGTGGCACGTGGCCGAAAAAATCGTGAAAGATATCGGGCTCGACGATGTACTCGAACTCTTCGGGACTGCGCAACCACACCGATACCGGGAACCGCCGATTGGCTAAGTGCGTGAAGAAAACGTCATCGGGCAACAGTCCGGGTACGGCGACCAGCGTCCAGCCGGTGGCGGGCTGCAGCTTGGCGTTGATCTCATCGAAGTGCGGAATACCTGCGCCGAAATTGAGCGTGTTGAGGCTGTCGATAAATTCGTTGCACGCGTACTGCGGCACCAGCGCGGATTGGCGCGCGTAAAGCCGCTTCCACAGATCCTGTTCTTCTGGCGAGTAACGGGAATAGTCCTGCTCGACCGTGTAGTCGGCGCGTATTTGCGAATAGTCACCGCGCAGTGGGTGATCGGTTTGTCCAGCCACTATTCGTATCCGATTTCATCAGCGTTCGCATTGACGACGCGATTCTTGATTGAGCCAAAAATCGTTTCACCGTGATGGTCGAACATATCGATTTCCACTTCGTCGCCAAATTTAAGGAATTCCTCCATCGCCGCACCGAGTTCGACTTGTTCGACCAGCCGCTTTTCCATGATGCAGGCGTAACCGGTGGCTTTATCGCGATTGGAAATCGTGCCCGAGCCGATCAGCGTGCCAGCCATCAAGGGACGCGTTTTGGCCGCGTGCGAGATCAGGTCATGGAGCGAGAAATTCATGTCGTCCGCGCAATTGGGATTGCCAAACCAGTAGCCGCGCACATGGCAGACGAGCCGAAAGTCAAGCTTGCCCGCACCTTTCTCATCGCTCCAGGCGCCGCCCAATTCATCCGGCGTGACGGCGACCGGCGAGAGCGCATTCAGCCCCTTGCCATTGACGAAGCCGAAGCCTTTTTGCAGTTCCGCCGGAATCAATTTGCGATAGGAAACGTCGTTGATCAATACAACCAGTCGCACCGCGTCCGCACACTCAGCGGGCGTCGCACCCATCTTCACATCACCAATGATCACGCCGACTTCGCCTTCCAGATCGACGCCCCAATCTTCGGACAGCACTTCGATATCGTCACGCGGACCCAGCATGGAATCACCACCGCCCTGATACATCAACGGCTCGCGGTAATAACTTTCCGGCACCGTGTCGTTGCGCGCGCGCCGCACACGCTCGACGTGGGTGAGATAGGAGGAACCGTCCAGCCATTGGTGAGTGCGCGGTAGTGGCGCAGCCACTTTGCCCTCTTCCAGCAGCTTTTGGAAATCGAGGATAGGCCGGTCGGTACCCGAGTCGATGGCTTCGAATTCGTTTAGCAACAGCGGCTCAACCGTGTGCCAGTGTTCGAGGGCGTATTGCATGGTGGGTGCAATGTCGGTGACTGCTACGGCGCGCGCGAGGTTTTCGTCAACCAGCAGCAGTGTGCCGTCGCGGGTGGGACCTTTTAGGGAGGCGAGCTTCATTGTTTTTTCCTGATTATTTGATTTTTGCGCTAACGAAATTTGCCCAGACTTTATCGTAATCCGCCTGCAACAATCCCCCCGACATCGCCTCTGCCGTCGGCTCAAACACATAGCGGCTCTCAAACATGAACGCCAGCGTGTTATCAAGCTTTTGCGGTGCCAATTCGGCACGTGAGGCTTTATCAAACGTCGCCTTATCCGGCCCGTGCGCAGAAAAAGAATTGTGCAACGAGCCGCCACCGGGAAGAAATCCCTCGGCCTTGGCGTCGTAAGCGCCGTGGATCAGGCCCATGTATTCGCTCATGCAGTTGCGATGGAACCAAGGCGGCCGGAAGGTGTTTTCGGCCACCATCCAGCGTGGTGGAAAGATCACGAAATCAATATTCGCCGTGCCGTGTGTTTCTGAAGGCGAGGTGAGCACCGTGAAAATCGACGGATCGGGATGGTCGAAGCTGACGGTATTGATTGTATTGAAGCGCGCCAGGTCATATTTGTACGGCGCGTAGTTGCCATGCCAGGCCACCACATTCAACGGCGAGTGATCGTATTCACAGGCCCAGCAATTCCCGCCAAGTTTGGCCACGACGTCCGTTTTAACAGCGACGTCCTCAAACCACGCCGTCGGGTAAAGAAAATCTCGCGCGTTTGCGAGTCCGTTGGCACCGATCGGTCCCAGCTCGGGTAAGCGCAGTGGTGCACCGTAGTTTTCGCAAATGTAGCCACGTACGTCACCTGAAACTTCAACGCGGAATTTCACACCACGCGGAACCACCGCGATCTCACCTGGATTCACTTCCAGCAGGCCGAATTCCGTTTTCAGCGTGAGCGTGCCCAACTGCGGGACGATCAGCAATTCTCCATCGGCGTTGTAGAACACTCGCGTCATCGAGCGTGACGCCGCGTACAAGTGAACGCCCAGCCCGGTTTGCGCGCGCGCATCGCCGTTGGTGGCAATGGTGATCAGGCCATCGATAAAGTCGTTGTCAGTTTGAACGGGCAAAGGATTCCATCGCAGCCGATTGGGACTGGCTGCAACTTCCTGGCAAGGTGCGGTGCGTAGCGAGGCATGCGCCAGCGGCAGAAAGGCTGTGTGCTGAACGGAAGGCCGCAGCCGGTATTGCCAGGAACGCAAATTCTCCGCACGCGGTGCCGTAAATGCGCTGCCTGAAACTTGTTCTGCATAGAGACCGAATGGTGCCTTCTGTGGCGAATTTTGTCCCTGCGGCAACGCGCCTGCTACGGCTTCGGTCGAATGTTGATTGCCGAAGCCGGATTGATATTTCAGCTCAGCCATGATCAGAGCACACCACGGGCGATCTGGTCGGCCTCAATGGCTTCGAACAGCGCCTTGAAATTACCTTCGCCGAATCCGTCGTTGCCTTTGCGCTGAATCACTTCGAAGAAAATCGGGCCGATGACCGTGTCCGTAAATATCTGCAACAGCTTGTCTTCGTTCGACTGCTTGTCCAGCCCTTCGCCGTCGATGAGGATTTTGTTTTTCTTCAGACGCTCCAGGTCTTCGCCGTGATTGGCCACGCGTTTGTTGACCAACGCGTAATACGCATCTGGCGTATCGAGGAATTTGACGCCGCGCGCGCGAAGTGACTCAACGGTTTCATAAATGTTTGAACAGGCGAGTGCGATGTGCTGAATGCCTTCGCCGTTGTAGGCGTCCAGATACTCCTGAATCTGCGATTTTTTGTCAGAAGGCTCGTTGATGGGGATACGAATTTTTCCGCAGGGGCTGGTGAGCGCACGCGAAGTTAGTCCGGTCTTCTTGCCCTTGATATCGAAGTAGCGAATTTCGCGAAAATTGAATAGCTTCGCGTAGAACTCGGCCCAGGTATCCATGCGGCCTTCGTACACGTTGTGGGTCAGGTGATCCACATATTCGAGACCGACACCTTTGGGGTCAGGATCGGCTCCCGGCACCGGCACAAAATCGACGTCGTAAATCGTGCGCGGGCCATAGCGGTCAATTAAATAAAGCAATGAGCCGCCGATGCCTTGAATGGCCGGGATATTTAATTCCATGGGGCCGACCGGGCCGTCGTATGCCTTTGCGCCTAACTCGATGGCACGTTTGAACGCGGCGGCGGCATCTTTCACACGTATGCCGAAGGCGCATGCAGACGGCCCATGCACACGTGCAAACGACTGCGCGAAACTGTCCGGCTCGGCATTGACGAGGAAGTTGATCCCACCTTGTTTGTAGAGCGTGACGCGTTTGCTGCGGTGGCGGGCCACCGCCGCAAAGCCCATGCCTTCGAACAGGCGGCCAAGGGCTTCGGTGTCGGGTGCGGTGTATTCGATAAATTCGAAGCCGTCGGTGCCCATCGGGTTGTCAAATAATTCGGCCATTATTTTCTCCTGCAACTGGGTAGATTCTCGGAAACGGCAACATTGCCATCAACAGTCGTCGCCGGGCGGGGATCAATCACGAAAAGATGTGTGTCACCACTGGCGGGACGGGATTCAACCACCGCGCTAGAATGCCTAAACGCGGGGAATGCATCCCGGTTGGGAACCACGCCGCTTCACGACGATCCAAATCTCAGATCGGAAGGGAGAATGCCGTATTTTTTGGAGGTACACCATGACCCATAGTTTACGCCGTTTACGTCCACACCATGTAGTCGCAAAACTCACCGGCGCGGCAACGCTCGCGACGCTGCTTTTGCTCTCAGGTTGCGCCTCGATGGGTGCGCCCGAGCGGCAACCAATCACCCTTGAGCAAATTGTCGCGATGGCCAAAGAGGGCAAGGACGCCGCCGCCATCAACCGCGAGATCAAGGAATCCAGAACAACCTATGATGTGATGGCTTCGCAATACGCCAAATTGTCGCGCGATGGTGTGCCAGACGAAGTGATTGATTTCATGCAGCGCGGCCAGCTAAAAATGGCAGAGCGGCAAGGCCGACGCGAAGCGTACGACGATTTATGGCTATCTGGTCGATACGGAGGTTGGGGCTACGGTAGCATTTGGGCGCCGCGCGCCTACTTCGTTTACGTCAATGGCCGACCGCATACGCGCTATTGGTAGCCGCTGGAAATTCGTCCCAGCCACTCTTTCCAAAGAGGGGCGAACGACAGTTTTGCTCAGCTGATCTTGAATTCGCTGAAACTCGGCGCGCCGGGACGGCCTTTTTCTGGCGGGGCCTGGCCGTCCTTGTAGACCGGGATCATTCCCGAGTTGCCGATCAACAGCGATAGGTTGGTCGCCGAATCGGCGTTGCCCAAACCTTCCTCGACGGTAATTTTTTCCTGCTTGATCAAACGGAATAAATCCTGTTCGAACGTTTGTGAGCCCGGCGTCAGGGATTTTTCCATCGCCTCCTTGATCTCGCCCACTTTGCCTTCCTCGATCAATTCAGCGATGTTGGTGGTATTCATCAACACTTCAACCGCAGGGGAACGTCCGCCTTCAACGTTTTTTACCAGCCGTTGCGAGATGATGCAGCGGAGGCTGACACCAAGGTCGGCGAGCAGAATCGCGCGTTGATCAAGCGGGAAGAAATTGATGATGCGGTTGAGCGCGTGATAGCTGTTATTGGCGTGCAGCGTCGCCAGACACAAATGGCCCGACAACGAATACATCATCGCCGCTTTCATGGTTTCAATATCGCGAATTTCGCCGACCAGAATACAATCAGGCGCCTGACGCATGGCGTTACGCATCGCCTCGCCGAAGGAGTGCGAGTCATTGCCGATTTCGCGCTGATTCACAATCGATTTTTTTGACTTGAAGATGAATTCGATCGGGTCTTCAAAGGTGAGGATATGGCCCTGCTTCATGCTGTTTCTAAAGTCCAGCATAGACGCCAGCGTCGTGGATTTGCCTGAGCCCGTCGCGCCGACGACCAAAATCAAACCGCGTTTCTCCATCACCACCTGCGCCAACACCTGCGGCAGCGACAGTGACCGAAAATCCGGAATGTTGGTTTCGATATAGCGGATCACCGCCGCGCAGCTGCCCTTTTGCCACATCATGTTGACGCGGAAATTGCCCACGCCCTCAATCGGCATCGAGAAATTGAGTTCGAGCTCTTTTTCAAAGCGCTCGATTTGATGCGGCTTCAGAATTTCGTAACAGACGCGTTTGGTGTCTTCCGGGCTCATCGGCTGTGGATTTACAGGCACGGTATTGCCGTTGATCTTGATATGAATCGGCGCACCGGCCGAGACGAACAAGTCTGAGGCCTTTTTTTGCGCCATCAGTTCGAAAAGTCTGGTTAACACTGCCATTTTTCTCTCCCTCGCGTGCCGAACCGGCACGACTCCTTTGCATTGAGCCGATTCCCCTCACCCCAGCCTTCTCCCGAGGGAGAGGGTGAGAAGTGCGGCACGATGGCTGTAAGTACTATGTGCCGTAGGAATGACGCAACTATTCAGCTCCGCAGCAATTCGTTAATACTCGTTTTTGAACGCGTCTGCGCATCGACCTGCTTCACGATGACCGCGCAATAGAGACTATACCTGCCATCGGCCGACGGCAAGCTGCCCGACACGACGACAGAATAAGGCGGCACTTTGCCAAAGCTGACTTCATTGGTGGCACGGTTGTAAATCTTGGTCGATTGACCGATGAATACGCCCATCGAAATTACCGACCCTTCGCCGACAATCACACCTTCGACCACCTCGGAGCGTGCACCGACGAAGCAATTGTCTTCGATGATGGTGGGGTTGGCTTGGAGGGGCTCAAGCACGCCGCCGATACCGACGCCGCCGCTCAAGTGCACGTTTTTGCCGATCTGCGCGCACGAACCAACGGTGGCCCAGGTGTCAACCATGGTGCCTTCATCGACATACGCGCCTATATTCACGTAGGAAGGCATCAACACGACATTTTTCGCGATGAACGCGCCACGCCGTGCGACCGCAGGGGGCACCACGCGGAAACCGCCCGCGCGAAAGTCGGCGTCGGAATATTGTGCAAACTTGGTGGGCACTTTGTCGAAATAGCGCGCGCTACCAGCACTACCGCTGGCGTCGTTCATCACCGCATTGTCATCCAGCCGAAACGACAACAGCACCGCCTTTTTCAGCCACTGGTGCGTGATCCATTCACCGCCAATTTTCTCAGCGACGCGAAGCGTGCCGCGATCAAGCTTGGCGATGGTTGTAGCTACTGCAGACTTTACGTCGTTAGCGACCGACTGCGGATTGAGGTTTGCGCGGTTTTCCCACGCCTGTTCGATGATGCTTTGTTCGGGATTCATAGTCTTCTAGACAAAAGGATTGAGTGGAGGTAACTACGGATTAACTTCCCAGCCGCTTCAACATACGGCCAAGAAAAGATGGCTCAGGTGCAGCGGGTGCAGGTGCAGGTTGGACGCTCAGTGTGAGCGCTGCATTTTGTTTTTCCAGCTCAGTGCAGCGGGCGACCAGCTCTGCCTCACGCTTCCAGGCAGTTTGCGATGCCTGATAGATTTTACGGTAGTCGCTGTATGCCCATTCTTCGCTATCGCTAAACACCGACAGGCGTGGGGTGAGGTCGGCAAACATCGCGCTGTCGTTGGTGGCGAACACCAGAAAATACAGCGCGGGCAACGCCGCTTGCAAGGCATCAGGTTTGACCTTGGAAATGGTGATCGTTTCACCAATCGTGCGGGATGTTTCGATGGCTTCTGGAATAAGCAGAGATACAAACGCATTACGTTGTGAAAACCACGAGATGTGTTGAAAGCGCGCTGTTAGTAGATCCGAAAATTCGGCGCGGTAAAGTTCTTTCACGTGGAATTCGTTGCTGTAGCCGCGTGCATCGGAATATTCAGCACGGTTCGGCGATGACATGATGAGCAAGCCCGCAGGCCTCAATACGCGCTTGATTTCATCGAGAAATTCGTTCTGTTCAAGAATGTGTTCGATCGTTTCAATTGACACGACGACATCAAACGTGGCGTCGCCGAATGGCAGCTTGGCGCAGCTGCCTTGCGTGAACGTCAGGTTCTGCCGTGTGGCATACGCCGCCTTTGCGTGCGCGACTGCCTCGGGCGACACATCAACCCCGCTGACCGTTGCCGCCATCGTTGCCATTAGTGCGCTGCCGTAGCCTTCACCGGATGCGACATCAAGTACGTTTTTACCAGCC
>JANOQY010000054.1:0-23185 GCA_031414995.1 Betaproteobacteria bacterium | reverse complement strand
ACATCGATTTGGCGGCACTCATGAGCACGGTCGCCATCGATCTCGCGTGGCGGGTGCCCGGCAAAATAAAAGACGATGACGCCGCACCGGCAACCATGGGCGTAAAAATCAGTGGCGAGTCCAATGGCGACGCAAAACTCGTACAGGTATTCGATGGTGGTGCCGCGCAGTCGGCTGGCCTTTCTGCGGGCGATAGCGTGGTGGCTGTCGATGGTTTGCGCGTATCGGCGCTAACCCTTGAAAAGCGTCTGCGCAGCTATCCGGTGGGTGCTGCCGTGACATTGACCGCGTTCCGTCGCGATGAACTGATGACATTTCAAGTGACATTGCAGGCACACGGCGCGCAAACTTGTGTGTTGACCATGCAGGACACGCCAATCGATGCCAAGGCGCGGCGCAACGCCTGGCTACAGGCACGGTAACTTGTAACTTCTTACACCATGCACCAACGTTTTACTTTTTCGTCCAAATATTTTGGAGTCTGACCATGAACGCACCGACTGCAATGATGTTTCCCACCCTGCAAGACCCAACACTGCTGCGACACCAAAGTTATCTTGACGGCGAATGGATTGACGCTGATTCGGGGATGCGTTTTGACGTCGATAATCCAGCAGATGGCAGCATTGTTGGGAGCGTGCCAGACTGTGGCGCGGCTGAAACCCGGCGAGCAATCGCCGCCGCCAATGCGGCATTGCCAGCTTGGCGTGCGCTCACCGCGAAGCAGCGTTCAGCGTTGCTGCGCCGTTGGTTTGATCTGATGTTGCTGAATGCCGACGACCTCGCCCTCATTCTCACCACCGAGCAGGGTAAGCCGCTGGCTGAAGCGAAGGGCGAAGTCATATACGGAGCCTCGTTCATTGAATGGTTCGCGGAAGAAGGCAAACGCATTTATGGCGACGTGATTCCACCGCACATGAGTGATAAACGTCTGATTGTGTTGAAGCAACCGATTGGCGTTACCGCAGCGATTACGCCGTGGAATTTTCCCAATGCGATGATCACCCGCAAAGCCGCGCCCGCATTGGCTGCTGGCTGCACGATGGTATTAAAACCGGCCGAGCAAACGCCGTTCTCAGCGCTCGCGATGGCCGAGCTCGCACATCGCGCCGGTATTCCCAAAGGTGTGCTCAACGTCATCACCGGTGCGGCGCATTCATCACCGGCCATCGGCCAGGAACTCTGCGCCAATCCGATTGTGCGCAAACTTTCGTTTACGGGTTCCACCGAAGTCGGTCGCATCCTGATGCGCCAGAGTGCCGACACCATCAAAAAACTTTCGCTCGAATTGGGTGGCAACGCGCCGTTTATTGTCTTCGATGATGCCGATCTCGATGCCGCCGCCGATGGTCTCATGCAATGCAAATTCCGTAACGCCGGGCAGACCTGCGTCACGGCCAATCGCATTTATGTGCAGGCGGGTGTGTACGACGCATTCGCTGAAAAATTTGCTGCCAAGCTGGCCAGCTTAAAGGTCGGACGCGGTACCGACAGCGGCGTGAACGTCGGCCCGTTGATCGATGAGCAGGGACTTTTCAAAGTCGAAACACATGTGAGCGATGCGGTTGCCAAAGGCGCGAAAGTATTGATCGGTGGCAAGCGCCACGCGCTAGGCGGACGCTTTTTCGAGCCGACGTTACTAACCGATGTGCCGATGTCGGCGAAGGTATCGAAGGAAGAAACTTTTGGCCCGATCGCGCCGCTGATCAAATTCAACAACGAAGCCGAGGCAATTGCGCTGGCCAACGACAGTGAATTTGGGCTGGCTGCGTATTTCTTCGCCCGCGATGTCGGTCGCGTATTCCGTGTGGGTGAGGCGCTTGAATCGGGTATGGTCGCGATCAACACCGGCATTCTTTCCAACGAGGTCGCGCCGTTCGGCGGCGTGAAGCAATCCGGGCTGGGACGCGAAGGCTCGAAGTACGGCATTGAAGATTATCTTGAAATCAAATACCTCTGCTTAGGCGTTTGAAAACATTTCGCGATCTTGTTGCGCCATGCCTCTTACTGACGGCATGTCTGGCTGCGGTCGCGTCCACCTCCACGTATGCGCAACGCGAAACTGAAAACGCATCCGCACCAGAACCCGCCTCTGGTTACACCGAAAAAAAGGCCGTCACCACCAAAAAATACATGGTCGTCGCGGCAAATATTACGGCCGTTGAAGCGGGAATAAAAATTCTCGACGCTGGCGGAAGCGCCACCGACGCGGCGATTGCGGTGCAGATGGTCTTGAACCTAATTGAGCCGCAATCATCCGGCATTGGTGGCGGTGGGTTCATGATGCATTTCGACGCGCAGCATGCCGCGGTCAGTGCGTATGACGGTCGCGAAGTGGCACCAATGGGGGTGACACCCGAACTTTTTCTAGGTGCCGATGGTAAACCGATCCGTTTCGGCAATGCCGTCATCGGTGGCCGCTCCGTGGGAGTACCCGGTGTGTTGCGCATGCTTGAGCTCGCGCATGCGCGACATGGAAAATTACCGTGGGCGCGTTTGTTCGATCCTGCCATTGCGTTGGCCGAGAAGGGCTTTGCGATGACCCCGCGTACGCATGCGCAGATTGCACGCGATA
This sequence comes from Betaproteobacteria bacterium, assembly GCA_031414995.1. GTDB lineage: Bacteria > Pseudomonadota > Gammaproteobacteria > Burkholderiales > Usitatibacteraceae > UKL13-2. Next base: position 20,610 of record JANOQY010000054.1, on the reverse strand, counting down.
CCGGTCTCAAAGCTGACGCCAACGCGCGCGCCTACTTCTATTTGCCCGACGGCACGGCCAAACCGGCTGGCACAATACTGAAAAACCCCGAATTTGCGGCGGTGCTAAAGCGCATCGCACGCGAAGGCCCCGATGCGTTCTATCTAGGTGCCATCGCCCGCGACGTAGCCGCCGCCGTGCGCTCGCATGCGACCAACCCCGGCACTCTTTCCGAGCAGGATTTGCGCGATTACCGCGCCCGCACGGTCGAACCGGTCTGCGGCAAATATCGCGCATACAAAATCTGCGGCGCGCCACCGCCGTCCGCTGGCGGCATCGCAATATTGCAAATTCTCGGCGCGCTGGAGCGTTTCGACATGAAGGCGCTCCGCCCTGGTTCAACCGAGGCGATTCATCTCATCACCGAAGCCGAGCGCTTAGCTTATGCCGACCGTGAGCGATTTGCGGGCGATGATCGCTTCAACAGCGTGCCAGTGGCCGGTTTGATCGCGCCCGCTTACATCCGCCAGCGAAGCGAGTTAATCCGTCCGGAAAAATCCATGGGTCGCGCCGAAGCCGGGTCGCCTGCGGGAATCAAGGTGGCGATGGCGGATGGTGAGTCGCTGGAGTTTCCCTCGACCAGTCAAATCTCGATTGTCGATGCGACCGGTAACGCAATCAGCATGACGACCTCGATTGAATCCGGTCTCGGCAGCCGGATTTTCGTGCATGGCTTTTTGCTCAACAATCAACTCACCGATTTTTCAATGCTGCCAACCAACAATGGCCGACCTGTCGCCAATGCGGTCTATCCCGGCAAGCGTCCGCGCAGCGCCATGTCGCCGACGCTGGTGTTCGATGATCAGGACAGGCTGCACATGGTCATCGGGAGCCCCGGCGGACCTGCGATCATCAATTACGTTGCCAAGACACTCATCGCCACGCTGGATTGGGGCATGGATATGCAATCGGCCATTTCGCTGCCCAACTTCGGCAGTCGCAACGGCCCGACCGAAATCGAGAAAGACACCGCAATTGAGAACTTGCTCGGGTCGCTGAAGTCTATCGGTCACGAGGTGCGCACGATTGAGTTGAACAGTGGTTTACATGGCATCATGCGCACTTCATCCGGCTGGCAAGGCGGCGCCGACCCGCGCCGCGAAGGGTTTGCCAAGGGTAAGTAAAACATCACATCATCATTTGGACAATTCATGAAAAAAGTATTGCTCGTCACCTCACTCGTTCTTGTCACGCTTAATGCTTGTGCCGCAACGGAGCCCGCCAAAGCTGACGCGGCCCCGGTGGCTTCCAAGCCCGCTGCGGTTGCCGCCACAACAGCAGCACCGCTGCCAATCGCAAATGCAGCGCCTTTGCGTCTGGCACCAGGCCAGCCGTTGCCCGGCAACCTCACGCAACTCACCATCATTGATCGCGAACTCGGCGACGCAAGTTCTGCGCCCGTTGCAAACGGCAGTCCGATTTTGGTCCACTACACCGGTTGGCTGTATGACCCCGCCGCACCCGATGGAAAAGGTGCCCAGTTCGATTCATCGCGTGCCCGCGTGGCACCGTTCAGCTTTATCGTTGGTGTCGGCCGCGTCATCAAGGGTTGGGATCAGGGCACACCTGGCATGAAAATCAAGGGCAAACGCACGCTCATCATCCCCGCCAGTCTGGCTTATGGCGAACGCGAGCGTCCAAAAATTCCAGCCAATTCCAACCTGATATTCGATATTGAACTCATCGACATTGTCCAGACTGGTGCCTCCGGGCTTGGTGCGTCATCCTCGGCCTCAACGTTGCCAGCGGTCGCGACCGGACCGATGCGTCTATCGTCCAAAGCATCCCTGCCAATGATCGCGACCGACCTGACCATCATCGATCACGTGTTGGGAACCGGACAAACCGCCGAGGCGGGTTCATCCGTGACAGTGCATTACACCGGCTGGCTGTACGACGCCAAATTACCCGGCGGCAAGGGCAAAGAGTTTGACAGCTCCGTCAAAAGCGGCAAGCCGTTCGCGTTTCCGCTCGGCGGCAAACGCGTGATCAGAGGCTGGGATGAGGGCGTGGCTGGCATGAAAGTCAAAGGCAAACGCACGCTGATCATTCCATCGCAGTTCGGCTATGGCGAGCGCGGCGCAGGCGGCGTGATTCCGCCGAATGCGACGCTGATATTCGATGTTGAATTGCTCGAAGTGAGTGGCGCTACAAAATAGCTGAATTTTTGCAAACTCTAGTATTGGCGAGGCTTTCAGGCCAATATTGGCTGAAAGTGCCCGTCAAATGGCGTTCTACGTTTTTTATTGAAATCACGCATGAAAACCTTTGCCGCAATCATCATCGGCGACGAAATCCTTTCCGGCAAACGCCAGGACAAGCATTTGTCGAAGACAATCGAGACGTTAAAAGCGCACGGACTTGATCTTGCGTTTGCTCAATACATCGGTGACGAGCCAGAGCGCATTGTCGCCACACTCAAGCAATCGTTCGCGACCGATCACATCGTCTTTTGCTTTGGCGGCATCGGTGCCACACCCGATGATTACACGAGGCAGTGCGCGGCTGCTGCATTGGGTGTGGCGTTGCACGCGCACCCGGATGCGTTGGCCGCGATGGTGGCAAAGCCAGACTTCGAACTCACACCCAATCGCGTCAAGATGGCCGAGTTTCCAGTCGGTGCGACCATCATCCCGAACCCGTACAACCAGATTGCCGCGTTCTCGTGTGGGGATCATCATTTCCTGCCGGGCTTTCCAGAAATGGCCTGGCCGATGATGGCGTGGGTGCTGGAATCAAAATACCGTCACTTGTTTGATCAAGTCGCTTTTGCAGAAGAAATTATCGTTATCCATGAGGCCGGTGAAAGCAAACTGATCGACGCGATGAATCGTATCGTGGCTGATTTTCCGAGCACAAAACTTTCCAGTCTGCCGCAGCATTTGCCCAGCGGCAGCATCATCGAATTATCGATCCGTGGCGATCCGCTTGCAGTGCCGATTGCGATGCGGCAAATGCAACAAGAAGTTCACAATCTCGGTTTCAAATTTGACGTAAAGTAGTTTTTTAAACGCAAAGGAGAAGCAGATGGGATTGCTCGATGGATTGCTGGGTAGTTTGACGGGTGGTGGCAGTGGCAACAGTGGGTCCAACCCGCTACTGCAAATTGCGATGCAGATGCTGGCCAATAAAGGCGGCGGTGGCACGGGTGGCGGCACACTGGACAGCATGGGCGGGCTAAGCGGGATTGTCAGCGCTTTCCAACAGGGCGGCCTCGGCCATCTCGCTGATTCGTGGGTCGGTACCGGTGACAATTTGCCCGTGAGTGGCGATCAGCTTTCACAAATTCTGGGCTCGGACAAGATTGGTGAGATCGCCAGCCAACTCGGCATGTCCCAAGGCGATGCGGCTGGTGGATTGGCGAAAATACTGCCTGACCTCATCAATCACGTCACCCCAAACGGCCAGATGCCAGCCAGTAACAATTTAGTGGCTGATGCACTCTCGATGTTCCTGAGAAAGTAACCGCACCAACATCATCGGCCTGAAACCCGGGCTGGGCGAGGTGTTCAGGCCGATTCCATTTTCGGGACGCTAACTAACGCTGTTTGCTTGACTCGGTAGTCGCTGCTGCCGCACTTGACGGCAACGCCTGAGGTTTGCCGTCGTCAGCTTCCGCGAACGCAACCATGGCAATGTTGATGGTGACGTCGTCGCCAACCGAATGCGACCAAGACTTCATGCCGAAGGCCGAACGCTTCACGGCTAGCGTGGCCTCAGCGCGGCAGACTGCTGGCGCGGCGGCTGTGGATGCAGGTGAAGGCTTGCAGACCGCATGATGGATCGCGAGTGTTACCGGCTGCGTATTGCCGGTCAGTGTCAACATCCCCTCGATCAAATGCAGGCGTGCACCCTCAAACACAAAACGCGACGATTTGAATTCAATGCGCGGATATTTCTCAACGTTAAAAAAATCCGGGCCGCGCGCCGCCGCACTGGCGCGCGCCGAATTGGCCTCTACCAAGGTGGTATCGATCAACACTTCGATACTGCCCACCTTGCTGGCAGGATCAAAACGCATGCCGCCGCTGGTATGTTTGAAATGGCCGCGAACGGGAATAATACCGAGCAGCCAGACCTCAAAACTGGACGTTGTTTCTTTGGGGTCGAGGCGATAGTTGGTTGCACCTACGCCGCCGGATTGAAACGCTAACAAGGCAAACATCGTCCCGCATAACGCGTTACGCATCGCCATCGCCATGGTTAAAGATCTCCGCATTGCGCTGCCACTGCTGAATTGTGCGTCGGTCTTTTTTAGTCGGCCGACCGCGAAATAACGGTGGCGGCATCTCGCGTAGTTCTGCGACGACCTTCTCGCGCGCCAGAATGCTGGCTGCGGATTCCTCAAAAAGCGTCTGTGCAATCGTTGCCGAGCCGCGTTTGTCGGCAACCGCTTTGACGACCAATTGATATTCCACTGGCGGCTTGCGTACCAGCAATTGATCCCCGGGCTTGATGTTTTTTGATGGCTTCACGCGTTCGCCATTTACTTCCAGACGTCCTGCGTTGATGGCATCGATGGCGAGTTGGCGGGTTTTGAAAAAGCGTGCAGCCCAAAGCCATTTGTCCAACCGCGCGCCGACTCCTACCTCAATCTCTTTGCTCACAGAACCTCAGCGCGCCTTACCGCGCAATTTCACCGACGCGATATTCATCGGCAACCCCGTGCCAGTGTCGTACTCGGCCCCGGCCAGCACGCCGATCTTGGCGATTTCTTCTGCGGTTTTCCTGCCCTTGAATACGGCAAACATCGCACCGAGCGCAAAATCGCGCCCTGAACCGATCGACCAGAACATGTCGAACTCGAACACTTCGCGCATCGAATAAACGCCGTAGATGCCGCTGGAATTGACGACCAGTGCGGTAAGTTGTGACGACTCATAGGGGTCGTCGTCCTCTTCTTTCGGATTCAGAAAGGCTTCTTCCTTGAGAATCGGATGAATTTTTCGAAAGCTTTCGTAAATTTCCTCACGGCCTTGAAATTTGAATTCCGGATGCTTTTTGAGCAACGTTTCGAGCACCAGTTGATGCGCCGCACTACCGGCGATGCCAAAGTAATTGTCACCGTGCTTGAGCAATTTTTCCGGAGCTGCATCGTGCACGCTGGCAAGACGGGTGGACCCAAATGTCGTCAGCGTATCGCCTGCAATCACGGCCACTCCGTTTTTCTTCACCACCACAATGGTCGTCATCACATTCTCCTTATTTGCACTGGTGTCACAGATTTGTTCGTGAGTCTCATTTTAAGGATATCCCAGCACCGAAACCGCCGACCGTCGTTGACTTCGCGGCACCGGTTCGGCACACTCATTTGCGTGCAACAATATTGATTTGGGGACACGGAATTAACCACCCGTGACGACAATTAACACACAAACTCAGGGACTTAACATGAATTTCTCCGCGCAACTTAAAGTCAACATCGGCGTCAGTGTTCGATTGATTGCCCTTTCCGGTTTGGCCAGTCTGGTTTTATTGAGTTCCGCCACGAACGCCAAAACCTTCCGCTGGGCCAGTGCCGGCGACATTCTGACAATGGACCCCCATTCGCAAAACGAGGGCCTGAACAACCCCATGAACGGCCACGTGTATGAACCGCTGCTCACGCGTGATGAAAAAATGGCGCTTGAAGCCTGCCTGGCAACGTCGTGGCAACAGCTCGACCCCAGCACCATGCGCTTCAAGCTGCGCGATAAAGTCACTTTCCACGACGGCGCAGCTTTTACGGCAGACGATGTGGTGTTCTCGATCATGCGGGCGATGGATAAAACCTCTGACTACAAAGCCTACATTCAAGGCATAAAGGAAGTCCGCAAAGTGGACAACCTCACCGTCGATATCGTTAGCACCGGTCCGAATCCGACGTTACTGGATCAGCTCACCCAACTGCGCATGATGAACAAAGCGTGGGCGACAAAATTCAACGTACTGCGTCCGACCGATTTTAAAAACAAGGAAGAATCATGGGCGGTGCGTAACGCCAACGGCACCGGCGCATATATTCTCAAGGCACGTGAACCGGACGTGAAAACCGTGTTTGTGGCCAATTCAAACTGGTGGGGCAAGCGCGGCAACGTCGATGAAGTCATCTACACACCGATCAAATCCGATGCAACCCGTGTTGCCGCTCTGATTTCAGGTGAAGTTGATTTAATCCTCGACCCGCCCGTGCAGGACGTCGCCAAGCTCTCACAAAATAAGGACCTCAAAATTGTAGAGGGTAATGAAAACCGCACCATCTTTGTGAATTTCGATCAGGGGCGCGACGAATTGCTATACGGCAGCAAAGGCAAAAACCCGTTCAAGGACTTGCGCGTGCGTCAGGCCATCTTGCTGACCATTGATGTTCAGGCCATCCACAAAACGGTGATGCGCAGCTCGTCGTTGCCGACCATGTCGATGATTGCGCCGCAGGTGCGCGGCTACTCGAAGGATCTGGAAAAACGCCCGGCAGTGGACATCGAAAAGGCGAAAAAATTGATGGCTGACGCGGGCCTTGCCAACGGATTTGATGTGACCTTCGATTGCCCAAATGACCGCTACAAGAACGATGAAAAAATCTGTACCGCAATCGCCGGCATGCTGTCCAAAATTGGCATACGCGTCAAACTCAATTCCATGCCGAAAGCGGCCTATTTCCCTAAGGTGCAAAAAAGCGACACCAGCATGTTCCTTTACGGATGGGGGGTCCCGACCTTTGATTCGCTTTACACCTTGCAGGAAATTATCCGCACCAAAGGCACCGGTGCCGACGGCGCAAATAATTATTCCGGCTACTCCAATCCAAAAGCAGATGCAGTTATCGAGAAGTTGAAAACCGAAATCGACTTCAAAAAACGTACCGAGCTCACCAAGGAAGTATTGTCGATTAATCAAGCCGATGTCGGCCATATTCCACTGCATCATCAGATGATTCCGTGGGCGATGCGGAAAAGCGTGAACGTCGCGCATCGGGCGGACAATGGGCTTTATGCGATGTCGGTGGTGATCAAGTAGTGTGATCTACCGGTACAGAGCGGTAGATTGCATATGTTGGATTCGTCGTCCCCGCGTAGGCGGGGATCCAGTGACTTTCTCGGCACACGCCACTGGATTCCCGCCTGCGCGGGAATGACGAAATAGCGCATGTGGAACATTCTAAAATTGAAACTGGTTTCACCCTTGTTGGTGTTGTTCCTTATCGCAGCATTCATCGGCAACACCTCCGCCAAAACCCTGCGCTACGCCACTCAGGACGAACCACAAACCCTCGACCCGCATTCGGCAAGCTTGGCGGTCACAACGCGCCTACTGTCGAATATTTACGAGGGCTTGGTCGGACGCGACAAGAATTTCAAGCTGGTGCCGTGGCTCGCGGTCTCGTGGTCGCAGCCGGATGCGCTTACGTGGCGTTTCAAACTGCGTCCGAATGTGAAATTTCACGATGGCGCATCGCTCTCGGCTGACGATGTGGTGTTCTCGATTGAACGCGCACTCTCCGCCAATTCGCAATTCAAATCGACGGTGCAAGGCGTGGCCCGGGCAAAGAAGATTGATGAGCTGACCGTTGACCTCATCATGCGCGAGCCTAACCCGGTGTTGCTGAACCACCTGTTTGGATTTCGCATCATGAACAAGGCGTGGGCAATCAAAAACAACTCAGTCAATCCTCAAAACTACACGGACAAAGAAGATACTTTCTCGTCGCGCAACGCCAATGGCACCGGCCCGTTTATGCTGAAGGAACGTCAGACAGATGTGCGGACGGTGTTGGTCGCGCATCCCAACTGGTGGAACAAGGCCAGCCCGGAGAAAGGCAATGTGACCGAGGTGATATTGCTGCCGATCAAATCGAACGCCACCCGCGCAGCGGCCTTGCTATCAGGAGAAGTGGATTTCGTGAACGACCCGCCGCCACAGGATATTGCGCGGCTCAAATCGGTAGCGAATGTCAAAATTCTCGAAGGCCTAGAAGCGCGGGTGCAGTTTCTGATGTTCGACACGCACCGCGATGAACTGCTCTACTCGAACGTCAAGGGAAAAAATCCATTTAAGGATGCGCGTGTCCGTCAAGCAATCGCCCATGCGATCGACATCCAGGCGATCAAATCAAAGGTAATGCGTAATCTTTCGCTGCCGATTGGCGCGATTATCACGTCAACCGATCAGGGCTATTCGAAAGACGCTGATAAACGTCTGCCGCTTGATCGCGACAAAGCCAAAAAATTGCTCGCTGAGGCAGGCTATGTGAACGGCTTTACCGTCACGCTCGACTGCGGCAACAACCAACCCGCCGCCGATATTTGCCAGGCGATCTCACCGATGTTGGCCCAGATTGGCATCACCGTGACACCCAATATTGTTCCCACGTCGAACTATTTTTCCAAGCTGCAAAAATTCGACACCAGCTTTTATCTGCTGAGCTGGGGTACGCCGACGTCAGACGCGCTCTCGACATTGCAATATCTGCTGCGCACCAATGATGGCCGCGGCACCGGCAATGGGGACGGCAACTATGGCCGCTATTCAAATCCGAAATTTGATCAACTGGTCGATGCCTTCAGGGTGGAGCCTGACATGAAAAAGCGCGACGCGTTGATACGCGACGCGCTGCTGCTGTTGAACACTGAATTGCCCGCAGTGCCTTTGCATCAAGCAATCATCCCGTGGGCGATGCGCAAAAACGTCGCTGCTGTCTTCCCGCCTAATAGCGTGCCGTATTTTTTTCGCTTTAATATTCAGTGAAGCTGTTCACACTGAAAATAACGTAGAACGCCATTTAACCACGTTCTTCAGGCTTTTTTGCGGAGTGATGTACTTGACGTACCTTGCGCGATAAATAGCGCTATCATTTGCGCATCTAAATTTTGCGTTACGGAGAAGCTGGAAGGCAAACTCTGTACCCTACTGGACATGTTGAAATTCAACGCCCATAAATTCGTCATGGTTATTGCGTTGCTCGCAAGAATCAGAAGTTTGCTTGAAGACAACGGTAGCGTGGAATGGACGGCAGGCTCTATTGAAGCGCTTTCCGGTATGACGCAGGACTTGGTGGGTGGCCTAACAGATTTAGGGTTGCCGATGTCTCTTAAATCGGCAATACGTCTCATGGATTCGGTAAACGCTGGCGATATTGGCAGAGAAAGCGATTTTGCAAATCAGATTGCCACTGTGCAGCAAAGAATTGAAGATGAGCTTGAAGGGAAAATTACTTTCAGCCTAAAGCCTGAGGCAGAATTATTTTATGCACCGGTTGTGGCGCTTTTTGGTCAGGCTGTTGATGTGGCGTTCCCATCTGCTGCATTCGATATTGCCGAAGCTGGGAAATGTCTTGCGCTGGAACGCTACACGGCCTGCGTTTCACATCTGATGCGTGCGCTAGAGTCGCCATTAATGGCGCTTGCGCAGGATCAATTTGGGGCTAAGCCTTTAAGAGACAATTGGGGCGACCTTTTGGTCCGGCTTGAGTTGCAGATTCCAAAAGAACCAGACAAGATTAAGCGTGCGATATTGAGCGCGGCTGCGACCCAATTCCGATTCTTCAAGGACGCATGGCGCAATGAGGTAATGCACCAGCGCGGTAAATACACCGAAGAGGAGGCTCGGAGTATCATTAGCAGCACGAAAACGCTGTGCAATGACTTGGCAAAAGTGGTGAAAGAATGAAGAAAGAAAACGCAGCCGAACAGAAACCAATGGCATTCAATGATGCCCTAAAGCGGGTATGGGCATCACCGCCTGCGCCTAAGGTAGCCAAGCCAGCGAAGCCAGCGCCAAAGACGCAAAAGAAAACGGGTAAGTGACCGGGATGCGGGAAGAAACCAAGAAGTCCGTCAAAGCTAAACTAGACAAGGTTCCAGTAGGGCAGAAGCTGCCGACGCTAAAGTTGGCAATGGCCTTGGCGCGAAAGGCGCAGCAAAAGGAGCGCGGCGATCCGCCGAAAGAAAAGTGATTTACGTGAATTTCATAAACCGGCCTTGAGCCGGTTTTTTATTTCTAGGAGGCGCAAATGAAGTTTACCCATGATGGGCTTGTCGCTGGAGTTCAATATCTACAGGAACATTGCGATGGTTTTGATGATGGGACGGGCGATCACTACCATACGCCGTTTATTCGTGACTTATTGTTGAAGGTATGCCGCGCTTCAAACATAACTCCTGAAATGCCCGCAGAGCGTCGATATGCGCGCGAGACGAATGTAGCAGTAAACCATCAAGAAACGGGCCTGTTATTGGTTTTCCAGCCTGGCCCTGATGGCGCGGGTTCACCCGCAGCACTTTTTCTCCGCTGACCTGAATTAGCGCGTGGCTCAATTCGTTTCTTTGGTTGTTCGCCTTCTCTGTTGCGGAAATAATGCGGTCAACAATTTTTGTTTCTTTCTTGTCGTCATTCGCCCGAAGCACTCGCGTGATGAAGTTTCTTTTGACGTGTAGCGTCTCAGACGAAAAGTAAATTGCGTTCGCAATTTTGCTTTTGCAACCAGAAACAGTCTTAAACGCAGAATACAAAATCACGTCGCAGGCGGCAGCGTTGATTATGAGTCGCCCCGCAATTGATATGTGATGCTCTATCAGAGCGGTACTTTCGTCTAGCGCGGTAGCCACGCTTAATCCTCATCCACGGGCGTGTTATTTGCTGCACCTTTGACCAGATCAACGCCATGTTTACAGGCATGAAGGCTGTTATAGCCTTCGCCACTATCGGCAATTACCTTTCCGTTGTCTGCTAGCAGGTGCCAGTACCACTTTGGCGTCTTGCCTTCGTTGATAACGCTTTGCAGAATGCCACCTTGTTTTTCCCTGAATATTTTGAAACGCATGGAACCCTCCAATGAATGAATATTGCGGCGAATATACGCACGGCGGCGAACGCTGGGCGCTTAACATTTTTGCAGATAGTGAAGAAGATGCAGAAAAGCGAGCCGAAGAAATCAGGAGTTCATTCCGCGTGCTTGGGAAGCTGGAATGCGTTATCCCTTTCAGCAACGAACAGGATACGCCAAAAGAAAAACCCACTGCTTAGGTGGGTTCGTCTTTACGCGGAGGCTTGCGATTCTTTAGTCCGCCGATAGGTGAGACGTTTGCCTGTGATGCGCTTCAACGCCATATCAGCGCGTTCCGAATCGGTGTAGCCCATCGCGGTGCGCGTGTTGTAGCGGAAATCGAACTCCGACACATAGCGCCCTAAGTGCTTCGGGGATACATGGTGGAACGTACCGACAAGGCCGCGTTTCAGGATTGAGAAATAACCTTCAACCGTATTCGTGTGAGCATTGCCGCGAGCGTACTCACCGGCTGAATGGTTCACCGATGCGTGCGAAGCGAACTGTTTAGCGATACGGCGATAAATGCGCGCATCGTCCGTCATGAGGTTAGCTTCTGGCGAAATATTTCCATGCAGGACAGCTTTCAACGTCCTACCGGTTACAGATGCAACATGGAACGAGCGCACGGAACCATCGCGCTCCACAAGGGCAACGATTTTCTGTTTGTCGGCGATGTTCACCATGCGCCCGGATTTGTTGATTTTCTTGGCCGCAGCAGAACGCGGAGAAGTACCCCAGTAGGTTTCATCCGCTTCAACGATCTTGCCACCACCACCGAGTAAGCCGCCGCCATCGTGTGCCATAGCCTCACGGATGCGGTGACACATGAACCATGCAGTCTTATAAGTAACGCCCAAGGTGCGATGTACCTGATGGGCGCTAACCCCTTTCTTAGAGGAACACACCATATGCACGGCTTGAAGCCACAGATGCAGACCAACCTTGGAGCGCTCGAACAGGCTCCCAACCGTCACGGTAAACGGTTGCAGACAGTCCTTGCACTTGTAAAGGCCGGGGCGCGTCGATTTGCCTTCAATCTTCCAGTGTCCGCCGATCACGCTGCAATGCGGGCACACAGGGCCATGCGGCCATACCTGACGCTCAAGGTATTCGCGGGCTTTATCGGGGTCTTGGAATTGGGGCGCGTTGAATATCGACATATGAATCTCCTAGTGATAGAGCGATCATATGCCTAAAGATAAGGTATGTCAAGTATATAAGTCCGCTTTTTTGGCCTGAGAGCCTCGCCAGTGCTAGTGTCTAATGTTTAATACGCAGGTTAATCGTCGCCATTGGCCTGACTTGAAACCGTAAAAAAGCTATAATTCGGCGCTGCCCGTCGAGGCGACTCGATGGGCAATTTGTTGTCCGGGGCTGATTTCTCCCGAGCACTTTTATGAACTTTTCCCGCATGCGGCCATAAGCTGCCAGTCGGGAAATTTCGAACAACTGTTGGGACCCCATGAGCCGCTCCAAAACTGTTTGCTTCTCGTCTGCATTGTCTGCACGTCTTTTCTCCGCGAGCGCCTTGGCTTGTATGGCGTGCGTATTTTCACTTTCAGTCGGCACGGTGGACGCAAAAACGCTCCGCTACGCAAGCCAAGACGATCCGCAAACGCTGGACCCGCATTCGGCCAATCTGCTGCCGACCAATCGGGTGCTTTCGCAAGTTTACGAAAGCCTTGTCATGCGCGACAAGAATTTCAAATTAGTGCCCGCGTTGGCGGTGTCATGGAGCCAGCCTGACCCGAAAACCTGGCGCTTCAAACTGCGCCCAAATGTGAAATTTCATGGCGGCGAAGCCTTCACTGCCGACGATATCGTGTTTTCGGTTGAGCGTGCGCAAAATCCGCTTTCGCAGTTGAAGTCGTCTGTCGAAGGTGTGGCGAGCGCGAAAAAAATCGATGCACTCACGGTCGATTTAATTATGAAAGAACCTAATCCGGTGTTGCTGAACCATCTGTTCAATTTCCGGGTGATGTCAAAAGAATGGGCGGTCAAAAATAAAACCGAAAGCCCGCAAAACTACAAAGACCGCGAGGACACTTTCGCTTCGCGCAACACCAACGGCACCGGGCCATTCAAGGTAACGCTGCGCCAGCCGGATATCAAAACCGTGCTGGTCGCCAACGCCGATTGGTGGAATAAAAACAGTCCTGAAAAAGGCAATCTCACGCAGGTGGATTTGCTGCCCGTAAAATCAAATGCGACACGCGCAGCCGCACTGCTGTCGGGTGAAGTCGATTTCGTGCTCGACCCACCGCCGCAGGATATTGCCCGCCTCAAACAAAATGCGAATGTAAAAGTTATCGAAGGCCGTGACGCACGCGTGCAGTATCTGGCGTTCGATCAATCGCGCAGCGAATTGCTGTATAGCGATGTCAAGGGCAAGAACCCACTAAAGGACGTGCGTGTTCGTCAGGCCATCTCGCATGCCATCGATATTGAAGCCATCCGTGAGAAAGTCATGCGCAGTTTGTCGGTTCCGATCGGCACGATGGTGACGTCAGATGTGCGCGGCTACAGCAAAGACGCCGACAAGCGGCTTGCGTTCGATCGCGAGAAGGCCAAGAAGCTGCTCACCGAGGCAGGCTACCCGAATGGATTTTCGATCACGCTCGATTGCGGCAACGTGCAACCCGCCGCCGACATTTGTCAGGCGATTCCGCCAATGCTTTCACAAGTCGGTATTCGCGCCACGCCGAATATCGTTCCGCAAACAAACTATTTCCCAAAGGTTCAGAAGTTTGACACCAGCATGTATCTGCTGAGCTGGGGCACGCCAACGTTCGATTCGCTTTATACCCTGCAAGCCTTGCTGCACACCAACGGCGGCGAATCATCCGGCATGGGCGATTCCAACTACGGTCGTTACTCGAACCCAAAAATGGACCAGCTCATCACGCAGATCAGAACCGAGAACGATCTGAAAAAGCGCGACGGATTGATTCGTGAAGCGCTCCTGATCAACACTGCTGAGTTGCCCGTCATCCCGTTGCATCAGCCGCTGGTGCCGTGGGCGATGCGCAAAAACGTGGATGCCGTATTCACACCAAATAACGTTGCCTATTTCTTCCGCTTCAAACTTAACTAGTCGGCGGACGGGTCATGCTCGCATTTTTTATTCAACGATTGCTGCAAGCGGTGGTAGTGATGATCGCGGTGGGTTTTATCGCGTTCTCGCTGTTCAATTTTGTGGGCGACCCAGTCTCGCTAATGTTGCCACCGGAAGCAACTTCGGCCGACCGCGACGAAGTGCGCAAAAGCCTCGGCCTTGATCAGCCGTTTTACACGCAGTTTGCCAAGTTTGTCGGCAATGCCTTGCAAGGCAACTTTGGGATTTCGCTTAGGCTCGGTCGCCCGGTTTCGCAGTTGCTGATCGAGCGTCTGCCCGCCACGCTGGAGCTTTCCATCATCGCTGCATCGCTGGCATTGCTGGTCGGTATTCCGATGGGCGTCTATACAGCATTGAAACGCGATTCGTGGCTGTCAAAATTTATCCTTACGATTTCGCTCATCGGCGTTTCACTACCCTCGTTTCTGATCGGTATTTTCCTGATCCTGATCTTTGCGGTGTGGCTGGGCTGGCTGCCTTCTTTCGGGCGCGGCGATACCGTCAAGCTTGGTTTATGGACGACCGGATTTTTGACGGTGAGCGGCCTGAAAGCATTGATACTGCCCTCGATTACCCTCGGCCTGTTCCAGATGACGCTGATCCTGCGGTTGGTGCGCTCCGAAATGCTGGAAGTATTGCGCACTGATTACATCAAGTTCGCGCGCGCGCGCGGTCTCACGAATAACGCGGTGCATTTTGGCCATGCCCTTAAAAACACGCTGGTGCCGGTGCTCACCATCGCCGGTTTGCAACTGGGCGGCATCATCGCCTTCGCCATCATCACCGAGACCGTGTTCCAGTGGCCCGGCATGGGGCTACTGTTCATTCAGGCGGTGCAATTTGCCGACATACCAGTGATGGCGGCTTACTTATGCCTGATCGGTTTGATTTTCGTCTCGATCAATTTTATTGTCGACATGTTGTATTACGTCGTTGATCCGCGCTTGCGCGCCGAGCGGTCTGGCGGAGGACATTGAGATGCATGACACGTTAAAAAGATTCTTTGACGGCGACATATGGTGGAGTTTCAAACGCAATCCGCTCGTCATCATCGCGGCAATCATGGCGTTGATTTGTATTCTCGGCTCAGCCTTCGCGCCGTGGCTTTCACCGCACAATCCATTCGATCTCAAAACGATCAATCTACTTGACGCGTTCACCCCGCCATCGTGGATCGTCAATGGCAAGCCACAATTTTTTGTTGGTACCGACGATCAAGGCCGCGACGTGCTCTCAACAATCATGCATGGCTCGCGCATCACTTTGCTGGTGAGTATTTGTGCGGTGATGCTGTCGATGGTGATCGGTATTTCGCTTGGCCTCGTCAGCGGATATGTGGGTGGTAAGCTTGATGCGTTCATCATGCGTGTGGCTGATATCCAGCTTTCCTTCCCTGCAATCCTGATTGCGCTTTTAATCGACGGCGTTGCGCGTGCGGTGGTGGGCAAGGAGTACCACGACCAAATCGCGGTGTACGTGCTGATATTTGCTATCGCCGCGTCCGGTTGGGTGCAGTACGCCCGCACCGTGCGCGGCTCCACGCTGGTGGAGCGCAACAAGGAATACGTGCAAGCCGCGCGCGTGATCGGTCGCTCAAAGCTGGCCATCATGTTTTCGCATGTGCTGCCCAATGTGACCGGCCCGGTGCTGGTGTTGGCCACGCTCCACGTCGGTACCGCCATCCTCACCGAAGCCACGTTGTCATTCCTCGGTGTTGGCGTACCACCGACGCAACCGTCGCTCGGCACCCTGATCCGCATCGGCAATGATTTCCTGTTCTCCGGCGAATGGTGGATTACGGTGTTTCCCGGCATTGCGCTGGTGATCCTGGTGTTATCGATCAACCTGCTTGGCGATTGGCTGCGCGACGCGCTCAATCCGAAGCTGCGTTAGTAAGAACTGGACGAGCGATGACAACCCCTCTTTTACAAGTCAAAAATCTGCGTATTGAGTTTCCAACGCGCCGTGGCACATTGACCGCAGTAGACGACATCAGCTTTGACATTGCGCCAGGCGAAGTGCTGGGCGTGGTCGGTGAATCTGGCGCGGGCAAATCGCTTACCGGTGCTGCCGTGATTGGGCTGCTGGAGCCACCGGGCCGCATTGCCAGTGGCGAAATACTCTTGAATGGCCGGCGCATCGACAACCTGCCGTTTGAAGAAATGCGCAAGGTGCGTGGTCGCGAGATCGGCGCCATTTTTCAGGATCCGCTTACGTCATTGAATCCGCTTTATACCGTGGGCCGCCAGATCACCGAAACGATTGAAACGCATCTCAATGTGTCCAAATCGGAAGCGCGTGACCGCGCGATCAAGCTGCTCATGGAAGTCGGCATTCCGGCGGCGGAAAAACGCATCGATCACTATCCACACCAATTCTCCGGCGGCATGCGTCAGCGTGTGGTGATCTCGCTGGCACTTGCCGCGCAACCAAAGCTCATCATTGCCGACGAGCCGACCACCGCGCTCGACGTGTCCATTCAGGCACAGATCATCACGCTGCTCAAAAAACTCTGTCGCGAACACGGCACCTCGATCATGCTCGTCACGCACGACATGGGCGTAATCGCCGAAACGGCTGACCGCGTGGCGGTGATGTACGCAGGACGCATCGCCGAAATCGGCCCCGTTTCCGAAGTGATTCACAATCCGCAGCACCCCTACACCATCGGCCTCATGGGTGCGATCCCCAATGTGGGCGATGAAGTCGAGCGACTCACGCAGATTGACGGCGCGATGCCACGTTTGACCGCCATCCCGTCCGGCTGCGCGTTCAACCCGCGCTGCACGCGTGTAAATGATGTGCCCGATGGACGCTGCACACGCGAACGCCCGAGTCTGCTCGACGCAGGAAAGACGCAGGCGGCGTGCTGGCTGCATGACAAAAATATCCGCAGCGTTGCAGGCGCAGTCAAGGAGACCAGCAATGTCTGATTCCAAAATTCTCCTTGATGTCCGCGACGTCGCACGCGAATTCGATGTCTCCAAGCCTTGGCTGAACCGCGTACTCGAAGGCCAGCCGGAACAGATTCTCAAAGCGGTGGACGGCATCAGCTTCACGATCAATCGCGGTGAAACGCTCTCGCTGGTCGGTGAATCCGGCTGCGGCAAATCTACCGTGGCGCGCGTCATCTGTGGCCTCTACAAACCATCGCGCGGCGAAGTTATTTTCGATGGCGTCGACATGGCCAAGGCGCACGGCACCGAGCTGCAAAATCTGCGCAAACGCTTTCAGATGATTTTTCAGGACCCATACGCGAGCCTGAACCCGCGCTGGCGCGTCGGCAAGATCGTCGCCGAGCCGATCCTCTCGCACAACCTGATTTCCGATCCGGTCGCGCTCAAAAAGCGCGTCGATGAATTGCTGACGCAAGTCGGCCTCTCACCACTCGACGCAGAAAAATTTCCGCACGAGTTTTCCGGCGGACAGCGCCAGCGTATTTCGATCGCGCGTGCTTTGTCGTCGAACCCGGAATTCCTGGTCTGCGACGAGCCGACCTCGGCGCTCGACGTGTCGGTGCAGGCGCAGATTTTGAATCTGATGAAAGACCTGCAGCGCGAATTCGGCCTCACCTATCTGTTCATCTCGCACAACCTCGCCGTGGTCTCGCACATCTCCACGCGCGTCGGCGTGATGTATCTGGGCCGCTTGGTGGAAGTGGCCGAAACCAAACGCATTTTCCAGCGCCCGCTGCATCCGTACACACAGATGCTGCAGTCCGCCATTCCGGACTTGAAAATGACCGGCAAGCAACGCACACCCGTCGCCGGTGAAGTTCCCAACCCCCTCGATCCGCCTACCGGCTGCGCGTTCCATCCGCGCTGCCCGCATGCTTATGAGCGCTGCAAGATTGAACGGCCGTCGCTGATTGATCATGAGGATGGTGGGCAGGTTGCGTGTCATGCGGTGGAAGAGAAGCGGATTTCTATTCGGTTGGCGGCGTAGCTTTCCCCGCATAAAATCAACAAACTCTAGTATTGGTGCGGTCTTTCAGGTGTTTTTAGCCTGAGAAGCCAGTCAATGCTAGGGTTTTAATTTTTATTGCGTTTTTTGTCTGAATTACGCGCTGATGCTAAGCTCCACCTCGCGATGAGTGGTCATGCACTTTTATACGGAATGATAGGGCCCAGCGCTGCATGCTATGCAGATGCTGTGTTCCCAATATTTAGTTAGCCGACATGAAGACGCTCGCGAAATGGCTGTGCCTTGCAGCGTTCCTTGCGCTGGCTGTACATTTCATCTTTCACGTTTCACTTGGATGGTCGATGTTCGGCTTTCTTGTAGGCTGGCCCATAGCTGGCCTGATCATCACTGCCGATGATGATCTACCAGGTGGTTGGAGCAACCCAGACGGTAAGACACCTCCACCGTGGTCATATCGAGAGTTCTGGGGAGAGTTTGTACTTCGTGCCGCTCTATCTGGTGTTGGCTTCGCCGTTGACGCAATTCCTGAACTTCTTCACTCTGCAATTTGGCTTACCTTTGCGCTCGGTGGATCGGTCGCGGGTATTGCCATGATTCGCAGCGGCACTTACAAGGACGCAGCAATTGACAGCTAACCCTACAGGCGAGTGAGAACGCTTGAGTCATATCTTTTCAAAAGGCGGCGAAATTTGCTGAATAATTCGTGCCAATGATCCGTAGACAACTAAGCCTGTTTCTCCCAGAGCCTGAACGGCGCACCATTGACGCCGTTCGACAAAAAGTCGATGTCCAGCAGCACAAAATAATTCCTGCCCACATCACGCTTTGTGGTGATGAGGAGATTGATTCGTTCAGCGCAGCCGATGACTCAATCAGAAGCCTCGGCAATATCGACATCGCGCTATCGCTTGGGCCAGTTGTTCGGCTTCAGGACGGTTGCGTTCTCATCCCGGTTGTCGGCCCCACCACAAGCTATGATCACGTTCGTCAGCACATCCTGCGAGATCGGTACAAACAACGCACGCCGCACATCACGTTGTTGCATCCGCGAAACTCTATCGGGAAGGAGCATCTTTTCACCGCCATCAAAGAAGAGCCGCTGCCCACGTTTGTTCGGCTTAATGAAATAGTCCTGATTGAGCAAATTGACGGTGGCGTCTGGAAAGTAGTCGAACGATTCGGGATTAGTTGAATGAATACTGGCTCTAACAGCAAGGTTGCACTGATCACTGGCGGAACAACGGGCAGAGAGACGGGGTCTACCATCGAATTTGTGGCTGACAAACGTTGGCAAGGAGCGTAGCATTTTTGCTGACGGGGGTGTGGCTCATGGGGTCCGTGGTTTGGGAACAAACGTCGCTCGGCTCTGAAATGCCGTCCCCGTCAACCACATCATCCGTTATGCCTACCGGGATGGTGCCAATCACACGTTGATCGTGGCTCTGAATGTAGACGAGACGTGCGGATGATATTTCCGCATCGCACGCTTCTTGTCAGGAGTTACAGATGAACCTTCACACCTTACGCGTCGGCATTGATGTTGGCAGTGCCCGCCACCGCGTTGCCGTCGGCCTGCCCGATGGCAAACTCATCGACGAATTTGACATTGACCATCATGCCGACGGGTTCAGCCAATTCTTTTGCCGCATTCGCTTGCTGGAAGATCGCCACCAACTGCCCGTCAGCGTCGCCATGGAAGGCTATAACGGCTGGGCACGACCGCTTGACGGTCAGATTCGTCGCCATGGCTGGGAGCTTTACAGCGTCAACAATTTGAAATTGGCGCGTTACAAGGAAATCTTTCCGGGCCCCGCCAAGACCGACGCCATTGATGCCAGGCGAATACTGGAGCTCTTTCAACTCGCAGCGCACGTATCGGTGGCGAAGAACGCCTTGCAGGAAGTAAAGCCAACGCCCGCCGTGAACGAGCAACTCAAGCGCCTGACGCGGCGACGCAAGCAACTCGTCCATGAGCGGGTACGCATCGTCAACCGTCTGCAAGCTGACTTGCACGCAGTCTGTCCCGGGTTGGCGGCCATCACCGGTGACATCGCCAATGTCTGGTTTCTCAACTTCCTTACCTGCCGTGATGCGTTGCCCAAACTCGCGAAGCTGCACCAGAAAAGCCTGTTAGCGATTGCTGCGGTGGGCAAGAAATACGCGGGGCTGATTCAAGGCTGGCAACGGACCGCTAGCTTTGCCCCCGATGTAGAGATCGTGAGCGAGATGATCCTGCAAGACACGCGGCGAATTCAGGCGTTGGGGGGTGACATCAAAGCGTTGGATCGCCACATCAAATGTGCGGCGCTCGATTCGGCTCTCGCACAAACGCTCTTGTCGATTCCAGGCTTCGGTGACACCAGTGCAGCGGAGTTAGCCGGTGAGATCGGTACGGCGGCGCGCTTTGAGTCGGAAGCGGGCTTGGCGCTTTATGTCGGCATGGCAGTACTTGACAATAGTTCGGGCAAGAAGAGCGGCGTGCGCGCGCCACGGCAAGTGAACACCCGGGCGAAGGCGGCGATGATGGTGGCGATTGCGCGGCATATTCCGCATGTGACTTCGTCAAAGACTTATTACGACAAGAAACGCGCGGAAGGAAAGAAACACAATCAGGCAATTCGTGCGCTAGGCCGTCAGATGGTGCGCGTAATCTGGGCGTTGGTGAAATCAGATCGAAAGTACGAAAATCGTTCAGAAATCGCTTGAAAATTCTAGCGGGATGTTCAGG
>JANOQY010000053.1:0-10721 GCA_031414995.1 Betaproteobacteria bacterium | reverse complement strand
GATGGCGTTCAGCTCGGCCACCCACGATATTGCAGCGGATGGTTTCTACATGCTGGCGCTGGAGCAACATCAGCAGGCCGCGTTTGTCGGCGTACGCAGCACGTTTTATCGTATTGCCATGATCGCAGGCCAGGGTGGCTTGGTATTTCTTGCCGGAAAAATATCGGAGCAGACCGGTAATGTTCCGCTGGCGTGGTCGATCATCTTCTTCATTCTGGCGGGAATGTTTTTCCTGCTGTTTATTTACCACCGGTTTGTGCTGCCGGTACCAGCGAGCGATCAGCCGGTGCTCAAAAGCGATGAAAATTCTCATCAACCCGATGTCATCAAAGGCTTCGTTGACACCTTCACGGGGTTTTTCAAGCGAAAAGACATCTTCATCATTCTTGCGTTCTTGTTGTTGTTTCGTTTTGGCGAGGCGCAGGCGCTAAAGCTGGCAGCACCATTCCTGCTCGACCCCGCGATCAAAGGCGGGCTGGGCTTAACTACCTCACAAGTTGGCTTGGTGTACGGCACGATTGGCGTCATTGCGCTCACGCTCGGTGGATTGCTTGGCGGTTACGCCATCTCGCGCCACGGGTTGAAGCGCTGGATCTGGCCGATGTTGCTCTCGGTGCATCTGCCGAATCTGGCGTTTGTGTTTTTAGCGTACGCGTTGCCCGACAATATCGTCGTCATCGCAACGGCGATCGCGATTGAGCAATTCGGCTACGGCTTTGGTTTTGCCGCGTATCTGCTATTCATGATCATGGTCGCCGACGGCGCGCACAAGACTGCCCACTATGCAATTTGCACCGGCTTCATGGCGCTGGGCATGATGCTGCCCGGCATGGCCAGCGGCTGGGTGCAGGAGCAACTGGGCTACCAACATTTCTTTATCTGGGTATGCGTCGCCACGTTGCCGTCTTTGTTGGTGACTGCATTCGTAAAGATTGATCCCGCATTCGGCAAAAAGGCCGACGCCTGAAATGACGGCTGCGGCAAATCCCGCACGCTTGATTTCCTTGGACGCGTTTCGCGGCTTCACGATTGCCAGCATGGTGCTGGTGAACAATCCGGGAGATTGGGGGCACATCTATTCGCAGCTTGGTCATGCCGAATGGAACGGCTGGACGTTTACCGATTGGATTTTTCCGTTCTTCCTGTTTATCTGCGGCGTGTCGATGACGTTTTCACTCGGGCGTCGGGCCGAGGCCGGTGACGACAAACGCGCGTTGCTGCTGCAACTTTTCAAACGTGCCGCGATTATTTTTCTTATCGGCCTGTTGCTGAATTTCATCCCGGCGTTCAACCTTGAGACGTTACGTATCCCGGGCGTATTGCAGCGCATCGCGCTCTGCACGATGCTCGCGGCACCCATCGTGGTCTATTTTGGCTGGAAGCAACAGTGCACCTGGATCGTTGGGCTGCTGGCGATTTATACTTTGTTGATGTTGTTTGTGCCGGTACCGGATGTGCAGGGCCGCGTGGTGGCGGGCGCGCTCGAACCCGGCCGCGACTTCGGTGCCTACGTCGATCGATTGCTGCTTGACGGACATCTCTGGGCGAAATCGAAAACGTGGGACCCGGAAGGCATCGTCAGCACGCTGCCCGCGCTGTGCAGTCAGTTGTTTGGCGTGTTGGTCGGTCGGTGGTTGCTGTTATACAAATCGGCTGCTGAAAAAACCATCTGGATGATGTTGGCTGGCCTGCTCTGCCTGTGGTTGGGCGCAATGATCGATGCCACCTTCATGCCGATCAATAAAAGCCTCTGGACCATTTCGTTTTGCATCTTTATGACGGGCTGGGCGCTGCTGATATTTTCGTGCTTTTATTGGCTGATGGATGCCAACGACTCCACGTTTCTGTGCGAGAAGATGCACAATATTTTTCTGCCCTTCACCATCTTCGGCATGAACGCCTTGTTCATCTTTGCGTTTTCAGGGCTGGTGGCCAAAATGCTGGGCTTCATCAAATTTTCGCAGGCAAGCGGTGAGTCAATTTCCCTCAAAAGTGTCTTGTATTCGCCGCTGCAAATTTTACCAATTTCGACGGTCAATGCTTCATTGCTGTTTGCGGTTTTGTTTAATCTGGCGATGTTTTTAATAGCGTGGTTTATGTGGAAGAAAAAATGGTTTGTAAAAGTATAAACACTAGCATTGGCGGGCCTTCTGGGGCAAAAGTGGCCTGTAAGCGCCGCAAAATGGCGTTCTACAGTTTTTTGTGCGTATCATTATTGATGGCTGGCTGCGCACAAGTTCCTGCGCCTACGGCAACATCAATCGACCCCAATACCCCTCCGCCCACCCCGCGCGAATTTCGTGCCGCTTGGGTCGCGACCGTTGCCAACATCGACTGGCCGAGCAAAAAAGGATTGCCGGTTGAAGCGCAGCAAAAGGAAATTATTCGTATTGTTGAACGCGCTCGCGAATTAAAACTCAACGCACTCATCTTTCAGGTGCGTCCTGCGGCCGATGCGATGTATCCATCGGTACTTGAGCCGTGGTCTGAATATTTGACGGGCGAGCAAGGCAAAATGCCCGACCCTTACTACGATCCTCTGAAGATGTGGATCGAGGAAGCGCATAAACGCGGCATTGAACTGCACGCCTGGTTTAATCCCTATCGCGCGCGGCACACGTCGGCGAAATCACCGAACGCGCCGATGCACATCGCCAATACCAATCCGGCGGTCGTGAAAAGCTACGGTGGCTACTTGTGGATGGATCCCGGCGAGGCTGTCGCAGCACAGCGCACACTCGATGTGATTCTCGATGTGGTGCGTCGTTACGATGTCGACGGCGTGCATGTCGATGATTATTTCTACCCTTATCCTGTCAACGTGCCGGGCAGCTCAGTTGGCAACAACGCGCCAGTAGAACAGGATTTCCCTGATGATCCGTCGTGGCAGCACCACGTCGGTCTCGGCGGCGGCCTAAGCCGCGCCGATTGGCGTCGTAGCAACGTCAATTTGTTGATGCAGAAAATCAACACTAGCGTTCATCTCGAAAAGCCGTGGGTGCGCGTTGGCATCAGCCCCTTCGGCCTTGGCCGTCCGGATCGTCGTCCGCCGGGCATTGTGGGATTCAGCCAATTCGACAAACTTTACGCCGATGTGGAGCTTTGGCTTAGCAAAGGCTGGCTCGATTATCTGGTGCCGCAGCTTTATTGGCCCATTGAGCAGCGCGCACAAGCGTTCGAGCCCCTGCTCGATTACTGGCTTTCTCAAAACACGATGAAGCGCCACGTCTGGCCCGGGCTGTATACGAGTCGCATCGACAACACCGAGAAATCCTGGCCCGCGGAAGAAATACCCGCGCAGATTGCATTGACTCGATCAAAAAATATGCCGCAGGGACATGTGCATTTCAGCATGGTGGCGCTTACCGAGAATCGCCGAGGCATCAGCGATCAGTTAAAAGCAAAACCGTACAAGAGCGCTGCATTGATTCCGGCCGCACCGTGGTTAGTGACAAACGCGACGCGCACACCGATCCCGCCGCTGCTAACAGTCGACACCAATAATGTCGCGCGAACGATCACGGTCAACCTTACAAGTTTCAAGCCGCTTGCGGATGGGCACGCTTGGCAAATTGCAATCTGGGAGCGGGTTGGCGGCGTTTGGAGATTCAACGTCGCGCCAGTTTATATGGCGGAAGATTCGCCCACCGACGCCATGATTATTGCATTCCCCTATAACCTTGACGATCCAAAGCAGGTTCCCGACAAGGTGGTTGCGTTTAGCATCGACCGCTTCGGCACGGAAAGTGCACGCGTCAGTTGGTCCGCTGGCGAGAAGAAATGATGATCTCCAGCACAGCATTTTGCGGACTCGGCATCGATGCCGGTGGCACACAAACCCGCTGGGCGCTCGCAAACGTTGAAGGCGACATTATCGCCAGCGGCCACGTCGCTGGGCTGACGGCATTGCAAATGCGCACCGACGCTGGCACGCAGCATATTCGCGATGTTTTAGCCGATCTCGCTTTAATGATTCGTGCGCACGGACAACCGGCGCGGGTATTGGCGGGCCTCACCGGCTTCGGCGAGGGCGACAAAAGCTTGTGCGCACTAATCGCAGGCGCACTAAACGTGAATGACAATGCTGTTACCTTGGGCAGCGATATCGAAATCGCCTATCTCGATCTGTACGCGCCGGGCGAAGGCTATGTGGTTTACGCTGGAACCGGTTCGATTGCGGCATTCATCGACAGCGCGGGTACGTTGCACCGCGCCGGTGGCCGTGGTGTGTTGCTCGATGATGCCGGCGGCGGGTTCTGGATCGCGCGCGAAGCGTTGCGACATATCTGGCGCAATGAAGACGAGCGCCCGGAGAGCTGGCGCGACTCACCGATGGCGCACGAAATTTTTACGCGCATCGGTGGCAGCGACTGGGCGCAGTCGCGCCAGTTTGTGTACAGCTCAGCGAGTGATGATGTCCGCGGAGAAATCGGCAAACTGGCGCTGGCGGTGGCTGCGGTGGCAGATATTGATCCAGACGCGCGACGTATTCTTGAGGCCGCCGGTGAAGAGCTTGCCCGACTGGGTCGCGCGATGACGTTGCGTTTTGGTTCGCGCCCCGTCACGCTATCGGGGCGCGTTGCCCAATTGCATCCGCTGATCGCAGCGGCGATGCGCGCAGCGCTACCGGATTCAACACCGTTTCAAGTCAAAACAAGCGATGCGCATTTTGCTGCGGCGCGCATCGCTGCCGCATCAATAGCCAAAGCAGTGTGTTAAGGAAAGGCTGATGAAGAAACTTCTGTACATTATCGTGTTTGGGTTTTTGACTGGCTGTGCCACGCCATATGTCGACAGAACCTACACCTCAATCGGCCAGGATAGCCGCGCACAATTTCTTATCCTCCATTACACACACGAAGACTTTGTGACTTCGCTCAAACTGCTCACCGAGGGCGAGGTCAGCAGTCATTATCTGGTCAACAATAATCCGCCAACCATCTATCGGTTGGTCGATGAAAATCAGCGTGCCTATCACGCTGGCGTTAGCTACTGGAAAGGGGCGACACAATTGAATGCGAGTTCAATCGGCATTGAAATCGTTAATCGCGGTTACGACGACACCCCTAGCGGGCGCGTCTGGTATGACTATCCGCAGGCACAGATCGACGAGGTGATCGCGTTGGTCAAGAAGATCGTCAAGGATCACGACATCAAACCGGAACGCATTCTTGGACATAGCGATATTGCGCCGGGACGCAAAGTTGATCCGGGGCCGCGATTTCCGTGGAAGCAATTAGCTGATGCGGGATTAATTCCGTGGCCAGATGCGAATCTGGTCGCGCTGAAAAAGGCCGCTTACGAACAACAGCTACCGGACGTGTCGTGGTTCCAACAAAAATTGGATCAACATGGTTTCGCGGTTCCGCGCAATGGCGAACTCGATAAGCGAACGCAGGATACCGTGGGCGCGTTCCAAATGAAGTATCGGCAGGCACGTTTTGATGGTATTCCCGACGCTGAAACGGCGGCGTTGCTGGATGTCCTGACCACGCCCTCTGGAGGGAAAGCAAAATGATCAAACGCGGGCTTTGTCTAATATGCATGTTGCTGGCCGGTTGTGCGAGCGGGCCGCGCATCGATACGACCTTCACGTCCCGTGGCCAGGATAGCCGCGCGCAATTTCTGATCATTCACTACACGGCTGGCGGTTTTGCGGGCTCGCTTAAATGGCTCACGGAAGGGCCGGTCAGCAGCCATTATCTGGTCAATGACAACCCACCAACGATCTTTGGCCTCGTCGATGAAAACCGCCGCGCATTCCACGCCGGAGTCAGTTCGTGGCAGGGCTACACCCAACTGAACGCCAGCTCCATCGGCATTGAAATTGTCAATCTCGGTTACAAACGTACGCCCGAAGGTCAGCAATGGATTGACTACCCGGAAGCGCAGATACAGGCCGTGATTGCATTGGTAAAAAAGATTGTCAAGGATCACGACATCAAGCCGGAACGAATTCTGGCGCACAGCGATATTGCGCCGCAAAGGAAAACCGATCCGGGGCCACGCTTTCCATGGAAACGCCTTGCGGATGAGGGCCTCATCCTATGGCCGGATGCGAATGAAGTCACGCGCAGACGCCCCGGCTTCGAGGCACAACTGCCGGACATTGAATGGTTCCAGCGTAATCTCGCCCAGCACGGATTTGTCGTGCCACTTAATGGTGAACTGGATAAAGAGACCCGCAATGTGCTCATCGCGTTCCAGATGAAATATCGTCCGGCGAATTTCGATGGCACACCAGATGCGGAAACGGCAGCGCTGCTTGATATATTGACGTCGTCGTTAACACCAACAAAATAATGAAGGAAGCACATGAAGCGAATCGTTTGCAAACTGTTCAGCTTTGGGTTCATGGCCATGCCGCTTAATAGTGGTGCCGCGGAGTCTCCCGACCTGAAAAAACTCGACGCGGATATATCTGCAATCGTCAGTGACGCAACACATCCGCTGGCGAGCTTGTCGGTGCTGGCGATGAAAGACGGCAAAGTTGTTTATCACCGCCAGTTCGGTTACCGCACCATCGACGCAAACAACGCGGCAAAAAATCGCCCCGCCGATGCGAACACGATGTATCGCATCGCATCGATTTCAAAATTGATTGTCACGCTGGGCGTGATGAAGCTGGTGGAAGACGGCAAACTGACACTCGATACCGATGTGAGCCAATATCTCGGCTTCAAGCTGCGCAACCAGCATTTTCCGGATGACGCGATCACGCTGCGCATGTTGCTGAACCATACTTCTTCGTTGCGCGACGACGGCGGCTATTATTGGGACGCCAAGCTCGGTGTCGGGTTTGCGGACGTGCTGGTGCCGGGGTCAAAGCTGTACGGCGACGGCAAAATGTGGGCGAAGAACGCCAAGCCGGGGGCATATTTTCAGTATGCCAATCTTCCGTGGGGTGTAGTCGGCATGGCTATGGAACGTGTGACCGGTGAGCGCTTTGATCGGCTGATGCGCCGCCTCATACTCGACCCCATGAATTTGAAAGGCGGCTTTCATCCCGCCGATTTCTCAAAGGATGACTTGAGCAACGTCGCCACGCTTTATCGCAAACGCACCGGCGACGACGGCCGTGAAGTATGGAATCCAAAAGGGCCGTGGGTCGCACAAGTAGACGATTATCTCGCGGCGCCCCCGACGCCGCGCGCGCTACCGAATTATGTAATCGGCACCAATGGCTCGCTGTTCGGGCCGATGGGCAATTGCCGCCTGACTGCCGAGGGCCTGGGCAAAGTCATGCTGATGCTGATCAACTTTGGTGCGCACGACGGCCAACAAATTCTCAAACGGGACAGCGTCGAGCAAATACTCTCTGTTCAATGGCGGCACGACGGTATGGGACTTAATGGCAACAGCAACGGGGAGGTCGGATTCGGCACCCATCGCGACCTGATGAATGTGTGGGGGCTCGGCGTCCAGCATTTCCAAGACATAAGCGGCCCCAATCGCGGCGATCGTTTGGTCGAAGGTGGTGGCTTCAAGGCGTCGGGTCATTTGGGTGATGCCTATGGACTGACGTCTGCGATGGTGTTCGACCGTAAAACGAAGAACGGATTGATCTTCATGACCGGCGGTCCCGGCTTCGATCCAGAAACCTACGTGGGCAAGTATTCGTCGTTTTACCGGCACGAAGAACAAATCCTTACTGCATTGCATCGGCACGCGATCACACTCGGAAAATAGTGGTGTGGGAGTGCAGATCGCCATTTGACGTGCCTCGCCGAATGGTTTCGGCCTGCAGGGCGCGCTGGTTCTTGACTTTACAATTTTTTCGCGCACTAGCGCTCGCCACGATGCTGCCTCTGGCAGGCTGCGCGAACAATCCCAACCTTCCTGCATTTGAAGTGCGTGGCACCTGGCTGACCACCACCGCCAACGATGCCATTGCTACGCCAGAGAACACGGCGCTCAGCATGCGGCGATTGCGGGAAATCGGCATCAATACCGTTTACGTCGAGGTCTGGAAGAACGGAGAAACACAATTCCCTTCCGATGCGCTTGGACGCACGCTGGGTACGCCCGCCAGTGGCCAGCCACGGCGCGATCTCTTGCAGGAAACACTCATCGAAGCGCACCGCAACGGGTTGATCTACATCGCATGGTTTGAATACGGCTTCATGGCGGCACATCAATCGTCGATGACTCGTCTGCGCACGCAGAAAACCGCCTGGCTCTCCCGCGACATCAATGGCAGCGACGTTGCGCCGAACGGTTTCGTATGGATGAATCCGCTGCACCCGGAAGCGCGCCGTTTTTTGCTGGACCTGATGCTCGAAGCAGTCGACAAGTACGATCTCGATGGCGTGCAACTCGACGACCGCATCGTTTGGCCGCATATTTCAATGGGCTACGACGACTACACCCGGAAAATCTACGCAGCCGAACATGCTGGCCGAGCGCCGCCCGTCGATCACCGCGACCCGGCCTGGATGCGCTGGCGTGCGGACAAGGTGGATGAGGTTGCGAAGTGGTTTGTGCAGGAGATGCGCGCGCGTCGTCCGGGTCTGGTGTTGTCATTATCTCCGGCAGTTACGCCGTGGTCGTGGGAAAACTATCTACTCGCGTGGCCTAACTGGAGCGCGTGGACGGCGGCGGACCGGCTCACGTCGGGGCATTTTCAATCCGCGGCATCACGCACTGTTACGCCACATTGGGACGAATTCATTCCGCAGGCCTATCGATTCAGCTATGACACGTTTGCCAACTCCTGGCGCGAGCAGACGCAGGCGGTACGTGTGTCGGGCGGCAATCGCCAACGTGATCTGATCGCCGGTATTCGCATCATTGGCGATGGCCGGGATTCGAGCTGGGAACAGTTGCGCGACTCCATCACCCTGGCGCGCGAACTCAACAATGGCGGCCACGTGCTGTGGTTCAGTCGAGGCGTGCTTGATCTTTATCCGGCTGAGCTATCAGCGTTCTACGCGGCAAGTGGCCCCGCCCAATCTCCGCATTTCGAGGCAAACTGGCGCATTGCGGCGATCCCGCTGCAACGCCTGCCAGCAACTGATGCCGACAAAGCGGTGGCGCGCTGGACAGGCACCGTGATAGCGCGCGACCGTTACCGGGTGATCGGCTTCGTGAATGGCGCATGGCAGTACATTGACAGCAAAACGCTCGACCTGCGGCGGTCAGGGGACGGCCAGATTGGTTTGTCCGTTCCCGCAGAATTCACCCGCATCGAATTGATTGCTGATCGGCGCGAAGCGATGGCGCGACCACGAATCCGAAGTGTCCAATGACTTACTAAGGCGAGTGATGATGACAACCATCCGATGTAACTTTGTGGCGACGCTGTCGCTGGTATTGGTCGGCTGCGCGGTACCTGCGCTGCGCGTGCCGACCGATAGTGTCATCGCGCCCGCCGCCACCGTGCAAACGTCCTTCGTCGGCGCCCCTCATTCGCCGTACAGCGTCGAACGTTTCAATCTGCCCGGCCCGGTTGCTGGCGTATTGGTCAAGGTTGATCTGAACGACCCGCGCGTGCGCGTAGCCGTCGCGCTCGCGGATGACCGCGATCCCGACGGTGATGGGCCCTGCGTCGGACAACTCGACACCACCAGTCAAGTGGCGCGCAAACACAATTTCGACATCACGATCAACGCCAGTTTTTTCGCTGCACCCACACCGCGCGAAACTGGCGGGCAAAAAATCCGCTACTTCATAGGCAACTGCGCGTGGCCGGAAGGTTGGCATTTCTCCAATGGCAAGGTGTTTGGAAAACCAAAGACGGCAAGCTTGCGCGCGACGATGATCGTGCATCGCGACAAATCCATTTCGCTCGTCGATGCACTCGACGAACTGCCAGCCGATACGCAATTCGCGGTGAGTGGCAACGCGATGATGTTAAAAAACGGTAAATCCACGCCACCCGCCGTGGATATACTTCGCCATCCGCGTAGCGCGATCGGCCTGAGTGCTGACGCACGCACAATGTACATTCTTGCCGTTGATGGCCGTCAGGAAGCGCATAGTCGCGGTGTCACGCTGGGAGAACTTGCGAATATCTTTATTCAATTCGGCGCACACAGCGCCATCAATCTCGACGGTGGCGGCAGTACGTCGCTAGTGATAAAAGATCCGGGTTCCGGTTCGTTCGCCATTGCCAATCAGCCAGCGGATTTGTCGACGCTGAAGTTGCCGATGCGCTTCGAAAGACCAGTGGTGGATGTGGTGGGGATCAAAATCGAGTAACGCGGATTATTCCAGCACAGCAGGCTCAAGCAACGTCAACGTTTGATTTGCTGTGTCAAGTCTGGCCCGCACGCCAATCGGCAGGGTGAACTGATGCGCGATATGACCAAACGAATAACCTGCGACTGCCGGAATCGGCATTTTGCTGAAGTGATCATCAAGCACTTCGTCGAGCGTCAATGAGGCATCACCATCGGTTGCGCGGCTGCGGCTAAACACACCAAGCATGATGCCTGCAGCGCGCTTCAAGCCATCGCGCTCGCCCCGATTGCCGACGCTTTGCTGTAATTGTGTCAGCATGCGATCAATGCGGTAAGGCGGTTCGCGCACGTCTTCGAGAAACACCAGATGGTTTTCGATTTCAGCGGCATAGGGCGTGCCGATCAATGCACTAAGCACACTCAGGTTGCCGCCAATCAGCCTGCCTTCGGCGATGCCATGCCGGAATGTACGGAGCGTAAATTCTGATTGCGTGGCAACCTTGCGCGCATTTTCAACTGACATATTAATTTCTGTTTGCG